>NZ_JBHWIJ010000016.1:0-5104 GCF_042732255.1 Kitasatospora sp. NPDC059803
GCGGGGCGGGGGGGTTCTGGTGCCGCGCGGCCCCCCCCCCCCCGGGCCCGCGCTGGGGGGCGGGGGCGCCCCGCCGGGCGCCCCCGGCCGGCCGTCGCTCGTCCAGCGAGCGGAGCATGGCGACCAGCGTGTCCCGATCGGGCATCCGGGTGGACAGCGAGGACAGCAGCGCCACCGTCTCGCCGGAGCGGAGGGCGCCGTCGCGCAGCTGGTCCCAGAAGGACCCCCACATCTCCTGATCGACGACGGCGCGGTCCCGGCCGATCAGCGCTCGCAGCACCTCGTGCATGGCTAGGGGGCGTCCGTCCGGTGCTGCTGGGCCTGTTCGATGAACCTGCTGATCGAGCCGACGGAGCGGAAGCTGTCCGGGTCGAGGTCGAGGTCGATCTCCTCGACGCGCAGGTCGAAGCAGTCCTCCAGCCAGGCGATCGTCTTGAGCAGGCCGAGGCTGTCGATGACCCCGCCGTCCACGAGGTCGTAGTCGGAGTCCAGTTCGTTCGCGCCGACGTCCGGCAGGAACTCCTCGATGATGAACTGCGTGACTACCGCGGCGTGTTTCACGTGGCCGTTCCTTCGTTTGGCTGGGACGGGGAGCAGGCGAGCTGGAGGGGCGTGCGGTCGATCTTTCCGGTGGACGTCCTGGGCAGCGGGTCGTCCACGATGAGCAGGGTCGAGGGGACGGCGGTGAGCGGAAGCCGTTGTGCGCAGTGCCGGCGCAGCGCCAGCGAGTTCAGCCGGCTGTCCGGGGCGCGGCGGACCACGCCCCGCAGCAGGCGGCCGGCCACCGGGTCGGGCACGGCCACCACGGCGGCCTCGACGACGTCGGGATGGTCGAGCAGCACCTGCTCGACCTCGTGGGTGTTGACCCGCACGCCGCGGACCTTGACCTGGTGGTCGTTGCGGCCTTCCAGGGTGATGCGGCCGTCCCGGTCACGCCGTACGAGGTCGCCGCTGCGGAAGTAGCGCCGGGCCTGCCCGTCGTGGTGGTGGGTCGCGAACCTGTCCGCGTCCTGGGCCCGGTCCAGGTAGCCGTCGGTCTGGAAGGGCGTCGCGACGTGGAGCTCGCCGGTTCCCGGCCCGGTCAGGATCCCGCCGTCGGCACCGACGATCACCGCGTGGACTCCGGGCAGCGGGCGCCCGATCGGCACCGGGCCGTCCGCCGGTTCGGTGCCGTCGACCTCGTGCAGGAAGCTGTCGTTGGTCTCGGTGCAGCCGTAGACGTTGTGGAGCCGCGCGCCGGTGAACAGCTGCGGGAGTTCGGCCAGGCAGCGGGCGGGCATGCTGTCGCCGGTGAAGACGACGTGCTCGACGGTGTCGAGCCGCCGGCCGCTCCCGGCGGCCGCGTCGACCAGCAGACGGTAGAACATCGGTACCGCCTGGACGAGTTGGACCGCGTGGCGGGACACGAGGTCCAGCAGGTAGCCCGGCTGGGTGGCCCGGGCCGGATCGACCAGGACGACGCGGCCGCCGTACTTGAGCGTGGTCCAGATGTCCAGCAGGCACAGGTCGAAGGTGAGCGGCGCGTAGTTGAGGACCGTCGTTCCCCGGCGGATGCCGAACTGCTCGCCGGCCCAGGTGGTGAAGCGGTCCACCGCCCCCGTGCTCAGCGGCACGATCTTCGGCCGCCCGGTGGAACCGGAGGTGGTGAACATGAAGGAGACGTCGGCGGGCTCCGTACGGCGCGGCGCCTCCGGTTCCGCCGGCCGGTCCGGGGCGCCCGACCCGGGTCCGAGCGCCCGGGGGCTCTCCGGCGACAGGACGTGCCGGATTCCGGCCTGCTCGACCAGCGCGTGGGGCGTCCTCCCGTCCGGCGTGGGCGCCGGCAGCAGCAGGAAGCGCCGCCCTTCCAGCAGGCAGGCGAGCACCAGGGCGATCGTCGAGGGCGACTTGGCGGCCGGGATGCCGACCGGCTCGTCCCCGCCCGGGGCGAGCCGGGCGATCCGGCCGCGCTCCCGCTCCGCCAGCTGGTGGAGTTCACGGTAGGTCGTCTCTTCTCCGCGCCATATCAGCGCCGGATCACCGGGGTGGCTGGTGGCGTGCGAGACGAATGAACCCACCAGGCTCTGCTGCTGCATCACGACTTCTCCGAGTTCATGCAACGGGGTGGGTTCATATACAACGGATGAGTTCATGCAACGGGTTCACCGATCTTATTCGGAACAATGAAGGCCCGACAGGAAAGGGGCCCACCCGGTCGCCCCTTGGAGACAGAAGAATTATCACGTGGTGCCCGTCCATGGAAGTGGGGTGCGCGATCCGCATCATGACAGCACGTCAGAGAGGGTGCCGGGCCGGCCGCGCCGATGCTAACCGTCGAGCGTGTTCGATCTACATAAGGATTCCAGCGGACTGGCGTAAATATTGTCTTGATGCCTGCAACCCTGTTCTCGATCTTGCGGAGTGAGACGGCAGCGACCTAGTATCCGCCGTACTGTTCGCCAAGTCGCGAATCGGCGAGGGGATTTCCGGGGCGCTGAAGCGTTCCCGATCGCCGTGAAAGGTGCATCCGTCATGCCTGGTCCCGATCGGCGCGCGCACGCTCCGACCCTGTTGTCCTTCGCCCAGCAACGGCTGTGGTTCCTCGACCGGCTGCGGCCGGGCCGGCCGGACCACAACGTCCCGACCGCGGTACGCCTGCGCGGCCGGCTGGACGAGGGGGCGCTCACCCGGGCGCTGACTGAAGTCGTGCGGCGCCACGAGGTGTTGCGCGGCAGGATCGTCGACAGCGAGGACGGCCCGCGCCACGTCGCGGAGCCGGTCGAGACCTTCGTACCGACGATCACCGATCTGACGCACACCCCGGCGGAGCAGGCCTGGCAGCGGGCCCGGGAGCTGGCGGCCGCCGATCTGGCGACCCCGTTCGACCTCGGGACCGCTCCGATGCTGCGGGCCCGACTGATCCGCATCGCCCCCGACGACCACCTGCTGCTCCTGGTGATCCACCACATCGCCTGCGACGGCTGGTCGTTGTCGGTGCTGTGGCAGGAGTTCTCCGCCGGATACGGCGCTGCCGTCGACGGCCGGCCGATCGCCCTGGCGGACCTGCCCGTCCAGTACGCCGATTTCGCCGACTGGCAACGGAGCCACCAGGCCGGAACGGCGATGCTGGACCAACTCGCCTACTGGCGCGAGCACTTGGCCGACCTGAGCCCGTCGGCGCTCCCGACGGACCGACCCCGCCCCGCGGCGTGGTCAGGCCGGGGCGACCAGGTCGAGATCGAGATCCCCGCAGAACTCGCCGACCGAATACGTACATTGGGGCGCGCCCACGAGGTGACGCCGTTCATGACGCTGCTGGCCGCCTTCCAGGTCCTGCTCGCGCGCTGCACGGGACAGACCGACGTGACGGTGGGGACGCCGATCTCCGGGCGGACCCGGATCGAGGTGGAGCCGCTGGTCGGCTTCTTCGTCAACACGCTCGTCCTGCGCACCGACCTGTCGGGCGACCCCGGCTTCACCGACGTGCTCGCCCGGGTGCGGCGGGGCGCGGTGGAGGCCTACGCCCACCAGGACGTCCCCTTCGAACGGCTGGTCCAGGAGCTGCGGCCCGAACGTGATCTCGGCCAACACCCGCTGTTCACGGTCATGTTCCAGCTGGAGGATCCGCCCGCGCTCCCGTCCGGCCTCCCGGGGCTTGAAGTGAGTGACCATCAGATGCCGAACGACGTGGCGAAGTTCGACATCGAGGTCTCCATGACGGACGGCGGCGATCGCCTCACCGGCGTCATCCGCTACGCCGCCGACCTCTTCGACCGTGACACGGTGCGGCAACTCTCCGAGGGTTTCAGGTCGTTGCTCGACGAGCTCGTCGGCAGCCCCGAACGGCCGATATCGGCGTGGGAGACCCCTCCCGGCCTCCGGGTGAGCCGCCCCGCTCCCACACCTGGGAGCGAGACCGGGCCCGAGCCCGCCACCGAGTCCGAGCCCGCCACCGAGTCCGGCCCCGCCACCGAGACCGAGCTCCTCGTGCTGGAGACCTGGGCCGAGGTGCTCGGTGTCACCCCGGACGGCGTGGACAGCGACTTCTTCGAGCTGGGCGGTCATTCGCTCCTCGCCTCGAAGGTCATGTCCCGACTCGGCCGGGCACTCGACCTCGAACTGCCCGTCGCCCTGCTCTTCTACCACCCGACCGTCGCCGAACTCGCCGACGGCATCGACGCGGCGTTGCTGGCGGACCTCGGCGCCGCCGCCGAAGCGGAACCGCTTCCCGCCGGAAAGGCCCGTCACCCGTGAAGGCACAGCAGAGTCGACCCGAGCCCGGCCAGCCGGCCGGTTCCACACCCGGAGCCGCCCCGTCGACCGGTCCCACCCGGGCCACCACACGGGCCGCCACACGGGCCCTGCTCGACCAACGCGTCCGCGCGGCCCGAAGCAGGGCCGCCGAGGGCGAGCCGGAGGCCGCGATCCCACCCCGCCCGGCGGGTGCGCAGGTCACTTCGTTCACCCAGGAACGCATGTGGCTGATCGAGCGGCTGTCCACCGGCCCCGCGATGTACAACGTCCACGAGGTCTTCCGGCTGCACGGCCCGCTGGACGTGGCGGCCCTCGGCCACAGCCTCACCGAGCTGGTGCGGCGCCACGAAGTCCTGCGCACCGCCTTCCCCGAGCGGGACGGGCGCCCCAGCCCCTCGGTCGAGCCGGCCCGGCCGTTCGACCTGCCCGTCACGGACCTCCGGGCCGAGCCCGCGGAACGCCGGACGCGGCTGGCCCGCGATCTCGTCCAGTCCGAGATCCTGCGCCCGTTCGACCTGGCCACCGCCCCGCTGCTGCGCGCATCGCTGCTGCGGGTCGACGAGGACGAACACGTCCTGGTGGTGGTCGTCCACCACATCGCCGTCGACGGCTGGTCGATGCCGCTGCTGTGGGACGACCTGTCGGCGATGTACCGGAGCCGGCTGGAAGGCCGCGAGCACGAGCTGCCCCCCTTGCGGATCCAGTACGCGGACTTCGCCCACTGGCAGCGGGCCCGGCTCTCCGGCGAACGCCTGCAACGCCAACTGGACTACTGGAGCGCACAGTTGTCCGGGCTGTCGCCGCTGGACCTGCCCACCGACCGGGGCGGGCGCGCCGGGGCGGGCGGGGCGGGGCGGGCGCGGGCCCTCAC
>NZ_JBHWIJ010000016.1:5114-37360 GCF_042732255.1 Kitasatospora sp. NPDC059803
ACCGGCGCCCGCCCGCAACCCAAACTGCACCCCGGGCGCGCACAGTGGTCCGGGCTGACGCCGCCGCCCCCCCCCCCCCCCCCCCCGCGCGCCCCGGCCCGCGCGGGCCGGGGCGAGCGGATCACCTTCACGGTGCCCGAGGAACTGGCCGGCCGGTTGCGGCTGCTGGGCCGGCGGCACGGCGCGACGATGTTCATGACGCTGCTCGCCGCGTTCCAGGCCCTGCTGGCCCGCTACAGCGGGCAGTCCGACGTGGCGGTCGGCACACCCGTCGCGGGCCGGACGCGTCCGGAACTCGACCCGCTGGTGGGCTCGTTCATCAACACCGTGGTCGTCCGCACCGACCTCGCGGACGACCCGAGCTTCGCTGAGCTGCTCGACCGGGTCCGCCGGACCGCCGTGGACGCCTACGCACACCAGGACCTGCCGTTCGAGCGGCTGGTGCAGGAGCTGCGGCCGGCCCGCGGTCTCGACCGCAACCCGCTGTTCCAGGTGATGTTCGCCGGCCTGTCCGACCCGGCCGCCGCCCTGCGGCTGGTGGGGACGGAGGTCGAACAGATCGAGGTCGACAACGGCACGGCCAAGGTCGACCTCAGCCTGGTGATAGCCGACCGGCCGACGACCACGACGACCACGACCGGCGCAACCGGCGCGACCGGGACAGCCGGGACCACCGGGACCGTGGCCTTCGACACCGACCTGTTCGACCGCGCGACCGTGGAACGCCTGGTCGGCCACTACCTGCGGCTGCTGGACGCCGCGGCCGGCGACCCCGACCGTCCCGTCTCACGCCTGGACCTGCTCACCGAGGCCGAGCGCGAAGCGCTGCTGGTGGCCGCCAATGCCACCGACGAACCCTTCCCCGCGGACCTCTGCGTTCACGAGCTGGTCGAGGAGCAGGCCCGGCGGACCCCCGACGCGGTGGCGGTCCGCTGCGGCGCCCAGCGACTGACCTACCGGGAACTCGACCGCCGGGCCAACCAGTTGGCGCGGCACCTGCGAGCCCGGGGAGCGCGGCCGGAACGCCTGGTCGGCGTCTGCCTGCCGCGCTCGGCGGACCTGGTCGTGGCCCTGCTGGCCGTCCTCAAGTCGGGCGCCGCCTACCTGCCGCTGGACCCGGACCTCCCGGCACAGCGCATGTCGTTCATGCTCGCCGACGCCGAAGTGCCGCTGCTGCTCACCCAGCGCTCCCTGGCCGACCGGCTGCCGCAGCACGGCGCCGCGACGGTGTGGACGGACGACGAGGCCGGGCTCATCGCGGCCCTGCCCGCGGACCGGCTGCCGCCACTCGCGACGCCCGCCAACCTGGCGTACTCGATCTACACCTCCGGTTCGACCGGCCGCCCCAAGGCCGTACTGGTCCCGCACGAGGGCGTGGTCAACTACCTGGTGGTCCGCGGCCGACAGCTGGACCTCGGCGAAGACGATGTCGTCGCCTCGGTGGCCTCGATCTCCTTCGACGTCATCGTCCCCCAGGTGCTCATGCCCCTGGCCTGGGGTGCGAGCGTGGTGATCGCCCCGTCGGAGGTCGCGGTGGACGGCCCGCGCCTGACGGAGATGATGCGCGAGTTCGGCGTCACCACGCTCATGGCCACACCGGCCACCTGGCTCCTGCTGCTGGACGGCGGCTGGCAGGGCGGCCGGTTCCAGGCGATCTGCGTGGGCGAACCGCTCCAGCCCGCCCTGGCCCGGCGGCTCCTCGACCGGGTCTCCACGCTGTGGAACGGCTACGGTCCCACCGAGGCGTCCGTCGGCTGCGTCACCCGGCGCGTGGACGCCGACCGGGACCTGGCCCGGCCGGGAGGGTCCGTGCCGATCGGCCGGCCGCTGGGCAACCTCCGGATCTACCTGCTGGACCCGGCGGGCGCCCCGGTGCCCGTCGGCGTACCGGGTGAGATCCACATCGGCGGGGCCGGCGTCACCCGCGGGTACGCCAACCGGCCGGGGCTGACCGCCGAGCGCTTCGTGCCCGATCCGTTCGGTGCCGACGGCGGCCGGCTGTACCGGACCGGCGACCTGGCGCGGTACCTGCCGGACGGCAGCCTCGTCTTCCTCGGCCGCACCGACGAGCAGGTGAAGATCCGGGGGTACCGCATCGAGCTGGGTGAGATCGAGGCCGCGCTGTGCGCGCAGCCCGGTGTCGCCAGGGCCACGGTGACGGTGCGGGGCACCGGGACGGACGCCGAACTGGCCGGCTACCTGGTGTGGCAGGACGGGCCCGGTGACCTGGCGGTCCTGCGGCGCTCCCTGCGCGAGACCCTGCCCGAGTTCATGGTGCCCACGACGCTGACCGCACTCGACCGGATCCCGTTGACCACGAACGGCAAGGTGGACCGCGGGGCCCTGCCCGAGCCCGCCCGCCACGGCCACGACGCGGGTGCACTGCCGCCGCGGGACCTGCTGGAACTCCTGATGACCAGGATCTGGGAGCGCGTGCTGGGCACCCCGCGGGTCGGCGTCCGGGACGACTTCTTCGCGCTGGGCGGGCATTCGCTCAGGGCGGTCGAGCTCGTGGAGGCGATCCGGCGGGAGTGGGGGGTCACCGTGCCGCTGAACACGGTGTTCCGCCATCCCACCGTCGAGGGTCTGTGCGCGGAACTGCCCAACGCCTCGCAGGCCCTGCGCCGGCTCGTCGTCCCGCTGGCCGAAGGAGACCACCGCAGGGCGCCGCTGATCCTGGTGCACCCGCAGAGCGGCGACGTGTGCTCCTTCCTCCACCTGGCCGAGCACCTCGCCGAGAACCTGGCCGAGGGCCTCGCCGAACCGCTCGCCGGCGGCCGGCCCGTCTACGGCCTGGAGGCCGTCGGCTACAACACCGACGAGCCGCCACTGGCCACCGTGGAGGAGCAGGCGCAGCGCTACCTGCGGGAGCTGCGGTCCGTCCTGCCAGACGGCCCGTACCTGCTGGCCGGCTGGTCCTTCGGCGGGCTGGTCGCCTTCGAGATGGCCCGCCTGCTGGAGGAGGAGGGGAACCCCCCGGGATTCCTCGGGATCATCGACGTCGGAGCGCCAGCGCTCACCGACGCGTCCACCAGCGGAGCCACCGACGGGCCCACCGGCGGGCCCGACGGCCATGACGCGCACGGGACGGCCCGGTTCGCGCTCGCCGCCGGGCTGCCCACCGGAGCCGTCGGAGCCATCGGAGACCTCGACGAGCAGGACGCCCTCTCCCTGCTGCTCCACGACGCGCACGCTGGCGAGCGCCTCCCCCTACGCGTGCGCACCGAACAACTGCGGCGCATGGTAAGGGTCTTCACCACCAACGGCGACGCCGCCCGACGCTACCGCTCAACCGCACGGCTGCGGACACCGATCCACCTGTTCACGAGCGCCGAGGAGCACCCCGTGCTCGCCGCCCCGGTCGTGGTCCCCGCCCGGTGGCGCGACCGCACCCTGGGGGCGTTGAGCGTGGTCGAGGTGCCCGGCAACCACCACGACATGCTGTCGCCGCCCCACGCCGCACCCTTCGCCGACGCGCTGTCGGCCATCCTGGAGGAGCTCGGATGAGCGACGGACACGAGCTGCCGTTGTCGTCGGCGCAGTCCGGCATCTGGTTCGCCCACCACCTGCGCCCCGGCAGTCCCGCCTACAACACCGGCGAGTACGTGGACATCCCCGGGCCGATCGACCCGGAGCTGTTCGAGACGGCCGTGCGGCGCGTGGTGGACGAGACCGAGTCCCTGCGCGTTCGCCTCATCGACGGTGCCGAGGGCCCCCGGCAGGTCGTCACCCCGGCGCCCGACTGGTCGATGGACCACGTCGACCTCACCTCGGCACCGGATCCGCTGGGGGCGGCCGAGCGCTGGATGCGCGCCGACCTGTCCACACCGCTCGGGCTCACCCGGGACCGGCTGTTCCGCCAGGCCCTGTTCGCCATCGCGCCGGACCGCTTCCTCTGGTACCAGCGCGTCCACCACATCGTGGTCGACGGTTTCAGCATGTCGCTCATCGCGCGCCGCGTCGCCAAGACCTACACCAGACTGGTCGAGGGCAGGGGAGGGGCAGGACCGGCCTTCGGGCCGCTGAGCCTCCTGCTGGCGCACGACGCGGCCTACCACGCGTCGGAACAGCCCGAACAGGACCGGGCGTTCTGGGCGGACCGGCTGGCCGGCCGGCCGGATCCCGTCAGCCTGGCCAGCCGCTCGGCGGCCGCCTCGGACGGCTTCCTGCGCCGTACCAGCGCCCTCGACGCGCCCACCGTGGCCGCGCTGCGGCGGGCCGCACGACCCGCCGGGGCGAGCTGGCCCAGCGCCTTCACCGCAACGGTCGCCGCGTACCTCCACCGCCTCAGCGGCGAACGGGACATCGTGCTCAGCATGCCGGTGACCGGACGCACCGGCTCCTCCGGGCCGGCCGTCCCCGGCATGGTGGCGAACGTGGTGCCGCTGCGGCTGCGCGTGCACCCGGAACAGGGCCTGTCCGCACTCGCGCGACAGGTGGCCGAGGAGGTCGCCGCCCTGCGCGGGCACCAGCGCCACCGCAGCGAGGACCTGCGCAGGGAGCTGGATCCGGCCCGGTCGGAGCGCGTCCTGTTCGGGCCCATCGCCAACATCATGTCCTTCTACTACCACCTGGACTTCGCGGGCGTCCGGGCCACCGTGCACAACCTGTCCAACGGGCCGGTCGAGGACATCTCGTTCTCCGTCTACGACCGCTCCGACGGCACCGAGCCCCGGCTCGACGTCGACGCGAACCCCGCGCTCTACTCCGAGGCCGAACTCACCGCCCACCAGCAGCGCTTCCTCCGGTTCCTGGACGCGGTGGCCGCCGACCCGGACCGGCCGATCGGCCGGCCCGACCTCCTCACCCCCGAGGAACGGCAGCGGATGATCGTGGCCGTCAACCGCACCACGCAGCCGCTGCCGCACCCGACGGTGCCGCTGGCCTTCGCGGCCGAGGTCGGGCGCACACCCGACGCGACCGCCGTGGTGTGCGGCGAAACCACCCTGTCCTACGCGGAGTTGAACGACCGGGCCAACCGGCTGGCCCACCGGCTCATCGCCCTGGGCGTCCGCTGCGACAGCACGGTGGCCGTGCTCATGGAACGCTCCGTCGACGTGGTGGTGTCGGTCCTGGCGGTCAGCAAGGCCGGCGGCGCCTACGTGCCGTTGGACACCCGGGCCCCGACGGCCCGCCTGCGCCGGGTCCTGGACGACACCGGTGCGGCGGTGCTGCTCACCCACCGGGCCACCCGGGACGACGCGCCGTCCCACGGCACACCGGTCGTGGTCGTCGACGCCGACCCCGGCCTCGCCGACGAGCCGGCCACCGACCCCGTCGTGCCGCTGCGCCCGGACCACCTGGCGTGCGTCCTGTACACCTCGGGGTCCACGGGCACGCCGAAGGGCGTGGCCCTGACCCACCGCAACGTCATCAGCCTGACCGCGCAACGCTATTGGCGCGAAGAGGACGGCCCGCGAGTCCTCGCGCACTCCCCGCACGCCTTCGACGCCTCGACCTACGAGTGGTGGGTGCCGCTGCTCAACGGGGGCCGGGTCGTCGTGGCCCCGCCCGGCGAGCTGGCGCTCTCGGACCTCCACCGGCTCATCGTCGATCACCGGGTCGGTGCGCTGTGGCTGACGGCCGGGCTGTTCCGGGTGTTCGCCGAGGAGTCGCCCGGCACGCTGGCCGGGGTCGGCCAGGTGTGGACCGGCGGTGACATCGTGCCGGCCGATGCCGTCCGGCGCGTCCTGGCGCGGTGTCCGGACTCCGTGGTGGTCGCCGGGTACGGCCCGACCGAGGCCACCACGTTCACCACGCGCAGGGTGTTGCGCCCCGGCGAGCCCGTGCCCGACGTCGTCCCGCTCGGCCGACCGGTCGACAACAGGCGGGTGTACGTCCTGGACGAGGCGCTGTCGCCGGTGCCGCCCGGGGTGGCCGGCGTGCTGTACGTCGCCGGTGCGGGCGTGGCGCGCGGATACCTGAACGACCCCCGCCGCACGGCCGGCCAGTTCCTGCCGTGCCCGTTCGGCGAACCGGGCGAGCGGATGTACCGCACGGGCGACGTGGTCCGCTGGAACGCCGAAGGGGAACTCGAGTTCCTCGGCCGCGCGGACGAGCAGGTCAAGCTCCACGGCTTCCGCATCGAGCTGGGCGAGATCGAGGCGGTGCTGGCCGGGCACCCCGACGTCGCCCAGGCGACCGTGGTCGCTGGCCCGGGTGCCTCGCCCGGCCGACGTCTGATCGGCTACGTCGTCCCGGCCGGGGACTCGGGGCTCGACCCGGCGGCGGTGCGGGAGCACGCCTGCGCGGCGCTGCCGGACTACATGGTGCCCTCGGCGATCGTCACGCTCGACGCCTTCCCCCTGACGCCCAGGGGCAAGATCGACCGGGCCGCGCTGCCCGTCCCGGAGCTCGCACCGGCACCGTCCGGGCCCGGGCCGCGAACCCCGGCGGAGCAGACGATGTGCGCGCTGTTCGCCGAGGTGCTCGGCCGGCCCGCGGTGGGCGTCGACGACGGCTTCTTCGCGCTGGGCGGCAACTCCCTGCTCGCGACCCGGCTGGTCAACCGGGTGCGGGTGAGGTTCGGCCGTGAACTCACCCTCGGCGCCCTGTTCCAGGCACCCACGCCGGCGCGCCTGGTCGAAGCGCTCAAGGACGCCCCGGACGCCGCGGCCGTACCGGCCCTCTCACCACGTACACGACTCTGACCGCGATCAAGCGGTCAAGCGATCACAGGAAGCACCTCGGCATGGTCCACACCCTCTCCCATCCCGACGAAACGCCGGCACCACCGGCAACACCCGCGACACCGGAGACCCCGATGGCCCCGGAAACCCTGACGGCCCCGGCGCTGGGAGTGTCCCAGGTCCGCCGGTACTACCAGCTCGTCGACGCCGGGGACGTGCCCGCGCTGGTCGCCCTGTTCACCCCGGACGCCCGCTACCACCGCCCCGGCTACCAACCCATGGTCGGGCACGCCGAACTGGAACGCTTCTACCGCGACCAGCGGGTGATCCGCGCCGGTGTGCACACCCTGGCCACCGTGGTCACGACCGACGACGAGGTGGCCGTGCACGGCCTGTTCCGCGGCGTGCTGCACGACGGCGGTGAGGTCGAGCTGCGGTTCGCGGACTTCTTCCGGATGACGCCGCAGGGCCGCATCGCCGCGCGCGACACCTTCTTCCACGTGCCGGCGGTCTGAGGCGGTGGACGCACCCGGTGACACCGCGCACCACGTGCTGCGCGTCGGCCACCGCGTCAGCCACCGCGACGGTTACCGCGACGGCGATGGCCACGGCGACGGCCCACGCGGTCGCGCGTTCAACCCCGACGGGGACACTTCAGTACAGGAAAGCGGGAAGCAGTTGACCAAGACGGTCCTCACCTCCGACATCCCGGCGTTCGTCGGCAGCGGACGGCCACCGTTCGACGCACGGGCCATCCACGAGCTGGTCGCCGAACAGGCGGAGCGGGCCCCGCACGCGCCCGCCGTCACCTGCGACGGGCGGACCCTGACCTACCGGCAGCTCAACGACCGCGCCAACCGGCTCGCCGGGCGGCTGCGAGCGGCCGGACTGGCGCAGGAGGACGTCGTGGGCGTGCTGGTGCCGCGGTCGCCGGAGCTGATCGTGGCCCTGCTCGCTGTCCTCATCGCGGGCGGGGCGTACCTCGGACTCGAACCGGACGACCCGGCCAGCCGCCACGCGCTGCTGCTCAAGGACGCCGGCGCGGACATGGTGATCGTCGGAGAGGCCTTGGGGGAGCGGCTGCCCGACACCGTCGTCACGGTGACGGTCACGGTGACGGAAGGCGGCCCGGCGCAGGAGCCGGCCACCGGGCCGGCGGCTGCGGCCCGCCCCGGCGACCCGGACCGGCTCGCCTACGTCAGCTACACCTCGGGCTCCACCGGCGAGCCCAAGGGCGTCGGCGTGCCCCACCGGGCGATCGACCGGCTCGTCCGGGGCGCGGACTGGGTGGACGTCCGCGCCGAGGACGTCTTCTTCCACCTCGCGCCGGTCGCGTTCGACGCGTCCACGTTCGAGATCTGGGCCCCCCTCGTCAACGGCTGCCGGCTGGTCCTCTTCCCCCCGGTCGCCCTCACGCTGGAGCACGTGGCGCGCGTCGTCCGCGCCGAGCGCGTGACGGTCCTGCTGCTGACCACCGGGCTCTTCCACCAGATGGTGAGCTCCCACCTGGAGGCGTTCGCCGACGTGCGGCACGTCCTCACCGGGGGCGACGTGGCCTCGCCGGGCCACGTCCAGCACCTGCTGGCCCGCTACCCGGAGCTGCTCTTCACCAACGGCTACGGGCCGACCGAGAACACCACGTACACGACCTGCTGGACCAGCAGCACCCTCCCGGAGCTGCGCAGCGTGCCGATCGGCCGCCCGATCAGCGGCACCAGGGTCGCCGTGCTCGACGGCGACCTCAGGCCGGTGCCCGTCGGCGAGTGCGGCGAACTCTACGTGGCCGGGGCGGGCCTGGCCCGCGGCTACCTGGGCCGCCCGGCCGCAACGGCCGAACGGTTCCTGCCCGACCCGTTCGGGACCGAGCCGGGGGCCCGGATGTACCGGACCGGCGACCTCGTGCGATGGCTGCCCGACGGCACGCTGGAGTTCGTCGGTCGCGCGGACGACCAGGTCAAGGTCCAGGGCTACCGCGCCGAACCGCGCGCCGTCGAGGTCGAGCTGGAACGGCTCGCCGAGGTGCGGCACGCGGTCGTTCTGCCGCAGGCCGATCCGGCGGGCGGCACCCGGCTCCTGGCCTACGTCGTGCCCGCGCAGCCCGATCCGGCGGGCAACGCCGACCTCGGTCGGCGGCTGCGCCACGAACTGCGGGACAGGCTGCCGGGCTACCTGATCCCCTGGGCGATCCTCGTCCGCCCCGAACTGCCGGTGAACCGCAACGGCAAGATCGACCGCCGCGCCCTGCCCACCGCCACCCGGGTACCGCGCAACGTGGCCAACGAGTACGTCCCGCCCGTCACCGAGGTGCAGATACGGCTGACCGAGTTGTGGGGCGACATCCTCGGCATCGAACCGGTCGGCGTCGACGACGACTTCTTCGACCTCGGCGGGCACTCCCTGCTGGCCACCGACCTCCTGGTCGCCACCCAGCGCGAGTTCGACGTGGACCTCCCCGCGCAGATCCTGTACCTGTCGCCGACCGTCGCCGAGCTGGCGACGGCCCTCACCGCCCGGATGCGGACGGCGGGCCCGGACGGCCTGACGGCGGCCCCGGACGGCCCGGCGGCGGCCCTGGCCGACGGTGCACGGCAGGAGCAGGCCCGATGACGGCGGTTCCCCCGACCCCGCGATGCCCGGTCCTCGCCCCGCAGCCCGTCGACCTGATCGACCCCGACCTCTACCACTCGGGCGGGGCGCACGAGGTGTGGCGACGGCTGCGCCGCCACGCCCCGGTGAGCTGGCAGCCGGTCGGCGACATCGGCTACTGGTCGGTCGTCGGCTACGCCGAGGCCAACCGGGTGCTCCGCGACCACGACACGTTCACCTCCGAACAGGGCACCCTGCTCAACCTCCTCGGCCAGGGCGACCCCGCCGGCGGTCGGCAGATGGCCGTCACCGACCCGCCCCGGCACGCGCACCTGCGCGGCCCGCTGCAGCAGGCGCTGTCGATCAAGACGGTGGAGAACGACCGGGAGGCCATCCGCCGGGTCATCGTCGAGCTGCTCCGGCCGTTGGCCGACGGCGGCCCGTTCGACTTCGCCGCCGCCATGGCGACCCTGCCGATGGCGGTGATCGGCACCATGATGGCGCTGCCGGAACAGGACTGGACGCGGCTGGTCCGGCTCGCCCACGCCTGCATCGCCGCGGACGACCCCGAGTTCCAGCTCTCCGCCGGACCGCAGGCCACCCTCGTGACCGCCCACCGCGAACTGTTCGCCTACTTCCAGGACATCGTCACCGCGCGTCGCCGCGCACCGGGTGACGACCTGATCAGCGTGCTGCTCACGATGGAACTGGACGGACGCCGGCTGTCGCCGGGCGAGATCGTGTCCAACTGCTACAGCCTGCTGCTCGGTGCGACCGTCACCACCGCCCAGCCACCGATCGCGGCGATGGTCGAACTGGCCGGGACGCCGGTCCTGGACGAGTGGGCGGCACACCCGGAGCTGCTCGGCAGCGGCGTGGAGGAGGCACTGCGATGGGCCTCGCCCACCCAGCACTTCATGCGCCACGCCACCCGCGACGTCGAGGTCCGGGGCGTGCCGATCCCCGCGGGGGACGCGGTCGTCGTGTGGCTGGGGTCGGCCAACCGCGACGAGACCGTGTTCGCCGACCCGGACACCTTCGACATCCGGCGGCGACCCAACAAGCACATCGCGTTCGGCGTCGGCGCGCACTACTGCATCGGACACACCGTCGCCCGGGTGGCCCTGCGGATCCTGTTCGCCGAACTGCTCGGCCGGTTCACCGGCTTCGAACTCGCCGGGACA
Organism: Kitasatospora sp. NPDC059803; assembly: GCF_042732255.1. Taxonomy (NCBI): domain Bacteria; kingdom Bacillati; phylum Actinomycetota; class Actinomycetes; order Kitasatosporales; family Streptomycetaceae; genus Kitasatospora; species Kitasatospora sp. NPDC059803. The sequence goes on from NZ_JBHWIJ010000016.1 coordinate 15,514, forward strand.
CCGCGACGCATGCGCTCGAACATCATCGCGGGCTTCACCCACCTGCCGATCACCGCGCGGACCCGCTAGGGCGTGTCTTCAAACCCCCGCAGCCGCACCCGAGAAGAAACCCCACCCGGAAGGTCATCAGTGAACGCTCCGCCGGCCCGTACCCGCAACAAGTGGTTCCTGCGCGAGCCGTCGCCGGTGGCACCGGCACGGCTGTTCTGCCTGCCCTACTCCGGCTGCGGAGCGAGCATGTACCGCCAGTGGCCGTCATCGGTCAACGGCGTCGAGGTCTGCCCCGTGCAGCTGCCCGGCCGGGAGAACCGGATGCGCGAGCCCGCCCACACCACCTACGAGGCGCTGGCCGACGACCTCTGCGAGGCGCTGCGCCCCTACCTGGACCGTCCCTACGCGCTGTTCGGGCACTGCGGCTCCGCGTTGGCGGCGTACGAGACCGCCGTACGGCTGGTCGAAAGGGGCTGCCCCGCCCCGACCCGGGTGTTCGTCTCCGCCGAGGTCGCGCCGCAGGACGGCCCCTACGGCCGCTTCCTCGGTATGAACGACGACGAGCTGGCCGGCGAACTGCGCCAGCTCGTCGCGGAACTGGGCGGCACCCTGGAACCGAGCCTGCTCGCGCTCTACCTCGGCGTCCTGCGCAACGACGTCGACATGAACAAGCGGTACCACGTGGCCGAGCCGGTCCGGCTGCCGTCCCCGATCACCGCCATCGGCTGGACGGAGGACACGGGCATCGAGCCGTCGCTGATGACCGGCTGGTCGGCCTGCGGCGAAACGACCTTCGAACTCCTGGAGGGAGGCCACTACCGCTTCATCGAGGCGCCGACGGACCTCCTGGCGCTCCTGGTCGCAGACCTGACGCCCACCCGGCCCGGCACCCTCTGACACCTGCACCCTCTGACACCTGCACCCGGACGAGCCGGCCGGCAGCACCGATCCGCAACGGGCCCCGGCAGAGCGGTGCTCTGCCGGGGCCCGCAGGCGTCAGTCGGTCACGGCGTGGGGCCGAGCCTCTGCCAGGCGTCGCTCTTGCCGGGCTCGTCCGTCGCCTTGTTCCACCACTTGGCGCGCCAGTAGAAGCCGTTCCACGACGCCGTCGAGGCCCAGGCTCCGTCGGGGTCCCCGGCGATGATCTTCGTGCTGGAGGCGGTGGCGCTGTTGGCGGGGGCGGCGAGGTAGGCCGGGGTCTTCCACCAGTCGGTCCCGTCGGCGAAACCGCCCAGCGCGTAGGAGCTGCCGTGCTTGGGGCCACCGATGACCTGCCGGTCCAGCGCCGGCTTGCCCGCGGTGGCCTGGTCCGTGCTGAGCGGCACCAGACGCCACCACTGGTCGATCTTCCCGTCGCAGTCCCGCACCGTGAGTGTGCCCCTGGCCGTGGTGGCGCCGAGGCACTGGTCGTGACCGCTGGTAGCGGACTTGATGTGGTACCAGCCCTGGTCGTCCTCGCTCACCGTCCACAGCTGGTTGGCGTTGCCGGTCTGCTTCATCGACAGGTGGGCGTCGGTCCAACTGCCGGGGTGGTCGAGGACGTTGCCGCTGTTGCGGTCCTCGATGATCCACTTGTCGCCGGTCTGCCAGAACGCGAACGAGGGGTTGGGGTTGTAGGCGTGCGCCTGCCACGGCGCGGCCTGGCACTGGGCCCCGGACACCGTCGGAGGATCGACCGTCGTCACCGCGCGGCGCTTGTCGCCGGTGGATCCGTAGTCCTTGCCGCCGATCCTGAAGGTGACGTTCGCCGGACCGGTCACGGGCAGGTAGTACTTGATCTCGATGTCCTTGGACTTCCCCGCCGGTACGTCCTCGCAGTAGCCGAGCTTGATGGTCACCCGGTGGAAGTCGCCCTTCAGCCCGCCCGCGTTGGGCCCGGTGTGACCGGGGACGATGCCGCTCATCTCCTTCCAGGCCCCGTCCTTCACCACCGGCGGGGCGGAGGTGGGGAGGTCGAAGGAGATCTCCGTGCCCTGGGCGAGGGCGACCTTGGAGTTGTTGGTGATCCGCAGCTTCGGCTGCATCGGCCACATGTCCCCGAGGGTGGTCGGGAAGTCCACCAGCTCGGCCTTGACGTCGATCACCTGGGAGGGCAGCGGCTTGCCGCCGCCGGTGGTGTTGCCGTACGCCCCCGCGCCCTTGAGCGCGTTGTCGAGGCGGGTGGTCAGGTCGTAGCCCATGCCCCACTCGCCGTTGGAGCGCTTGGTGTAGTCGCCGGCGAGCTCCCAGATCATCGCCCCGCCGATGCCCTTGTCCGCGATGTACTTCACCTTGGCGTCGATCGACTTCTCGTTCTCCGTGGAGAGGAACACCTTCTTGGCGTCGTTCCACAGCCACGACGACTGGAGCGGGTCGGAGTACTTCTCGGCGTAGCTGCCGGTCAGCTTGCCGGCGCCGGTGGCCGGGTCGACTCCGTAGGACTTCAGGTAGCCGGGGGTGCGGCCGTCCTGGAGGTTCTTGGTGTGCCACAGCGGGTTCGACCCGGCGCCGACCTCGCGGCCGTCCTCGGTGTCGTGCCACACGTTGTCGATGCCGGTCGCGCCGAGACCGCAGTCCTGGCCGTTGGCCGGGCCCCGGCCGCCGACGCCCAGCGGGCACTTGGACTGGTCCGGCATGGCGGAGGTGCCCCACAGCCCGTCCGTGCCGCCCTGCACGCTCTGCCAGCCGCGGGAGTAGTAGGGGATGCCGAGGTTGATGCGGCCGGGCGGGAGGGCGCCGCGGTAGTAGTGGTAGGCCCAGTCGATGTTGAAGTAGCCGTTCTTCTGGTAGTCCTTGGTGTCGGCGCCCTGGTCGTTGTAGATCCCGGCGGCGGCCAGCTCGTTGTCCTGCCCGGTGTCGTAGAGCGGGGCCTGCGGGCCGACGTACTTGTTCCAGGAGCCGTGCAGGTCGTAGCTCATGACGTTGACGTAGTCCTGGTACTGCAACGACTGCCCGGCATCCAGCCCGCGCACGAGGTAACCGGACGCGGAGCCGGCCGAGGTGAGCAGGTAGTAGCGGCCCTTGCCCGCGCCCGCCCGGTCCAGCTTCTCCCGCAGCGTCTTCATCAGGGCGTTGTAGCCCTGCTGGAGGCCCTTGCGGCGCGGATCGGAGACGTCCCAGTCGTTGGGGTTGCCCGTGTTGGGCAGCGCGGTCGGGTACTCGTAGTCGATGTCGACCCCGTTGAACCCGTACCGGTCCAGGAAGTCGGCGACCGAGTCCGCGAACGTATCGATGCCCGCCTGGTTCACCGAGCCGTCGGCGTTGGTGGCCATCGCGTAGAAGTTCCGGGTGTCCGCCCAGCCGCCGACCGAGATCAGCGTCTTCACGGCCGGGTGCTTCTTCTTGTAGGTGTTCAGCAGGTTGAAGTGGCCCTTGTACGGGAGGGACGGATCCATGGCGTTCCGGTCGCCGTCCCAGGTCATGCCGGTGGCCGGGTTCTTCGGGTCGTTCACGTCGCCGATGCTGATGCGATTCCCGTCCACCTTGGCGAAGGCGTAGTTGACGTGCGTCACCTTCGACCAGGGGATGTTGGACGCCAGGTACGCGGGGTCTCCCGTGGCCCCGGCGCGCCATCCGGTGAAGTACCCGACCGTACGACGGGTGCGGTTGTTGCCGACCCACTCCCGGCCGGCGTTGTCGTACACGTCGCAGTAGCGGGCGGCGACGCCCGCGGTGGGCGTCATGCCCTCGGGCCGGCAGTCACCGGAGGAGGCGGGCTTCGCGCCCCGGTCGTCCGCGGAGTCGTCGAAGGGCGAGCCGGCGTCACCGACCTCCTGCGGTTTCTCCGGGGTGAACCCGGTGGCCTGCCACCGCTGCCCGGGGTCGTCGGACGCGCAGTCCTTGAGGGCCAGCGTCTCGTCCGGGCCGGCAGCCGTCAGACACAGGCCGCCGTTGCGCAGGCGCGTCCATCCGCCTCCCGCGTCCTCGGCCTGCCAGACCTGGCCCGCACCCCCGCCGTCGTCCTTGGCCAGCCGCGCCTCGTGCCGGCCGGTGTCATGGGCCAGGACGGGCCCGCCGTCCAGGGCGCTGACGAGCTGCCACCCCTCGGGCGTGGCACGTGTCCACCACTTCTGCGCGGCGTTGCCCTTGGCGGCGAGCACCTTCACCCGGGTCCCCGGCTCCGGGTTCGCGTTGTCCACGTCGGCGACGAGGTCACCCTTGGCGGACTTGAGGGGGCCGGCGCGGTCGATGGGCAGGGGGCGCGGGATGATCTTGATGATCGAGGTGTCGATCTGCCACAGCTGGGTGGCGGCCAGCGGCTCCTCGGTGCTGCACGGCCAGAGCGCGCCCCACGTCCCCCAGGGGGTCAGGCACCACTTTCCGCCCTCAGTCGTGATCCGGAAGGCCAGTTCGTTCCTCTTCTGACGTTCGAGCGTCCACAGCCGGGGCGTATCGGAGACCGAGGCCCACTGCCGCGTTGCGCCACCGTCTCCTTGCAGGTACTGCCCGCTCTCGTTCCGGATGGTGGTCTCCAGCCGCCCGCCGGGCTCGGGCAGCTCACCGTTGATGAACCATCGGCTGAGCTGGCTGTCGTCCGGACCGGTGGACACCCACTTGGAATCGGAACCGGCCCGCCGGAGCACGCCCGCGTCGCCGCCGGCGGAGCCCTGCGGAACCGCGGAGATCTTGACGGTCTGCCGCAGCCCCACGCCGTCACTCCCCTTGCCGGGCGTTCCCGCGCAGGTGAACGTCCTGCGCCGCCCCGGGGTCTCGGGCCCCGCGGCGGCGAAGGCCGTCAGGCAGGCGCCGAGGGCCTTCTGCCCGTACGCGTTGGGGTGGACGGCTTCCTGCTTGTCCCCCTGGGATCCCCAGAGCCAGCCCTTGGACATGTCGAACTGGTAGGGGATCCACCGGACCCATTCGGCGTCCGCCTCAGGCAGCGGGTTGGCACGCGAGTTGCCGCTCGTGGCCTGTTTGGCGTTCTGGTTGCACAGTTCGTGCCCGGCGAACGCGTCCTCCACGTTCAGCAGGGACGCCCCGGTTTCGAGCGACGCGGCGCGCAGCACCGCGGTGAGGTCCGGCATGAGCTCGTCGCGGGCCCAGTCCGCATCGGCGTTGCGGAAGGGGCATCCCCCGGTCGTGTAGCGGGTGGGGAAGCCGTACTGCATCTGCGTGCTGCGGGGCAGCGGATTCGGATACGTGCTCAGCACGAGCTCGTAGTCCTCGCTCGTGTATCCGGCGTCCGTCATGACGGAGCGGATCTTCTGCAGGGCGTTGTGGACGCCCTCCCGTGTCTTTTCCAGTTTCTCCTGCAGCGGGGTGGTCTGTCCCGGCTTCTCCTGCAGCGAGGTGTCCGGGGAGCCGGAGTTGCAGGTGCCGCTGAACACTCCCACCCAGTAGCGCTGGACGCAGTCGCGGATGATGTCGGAGAAGCCCAGGTCGTTGCCGCCGATGGACACCACGATCGTTTTGACGTCGTAGTCCTTCGCCAGTCGTGCGAGCTGTTCGGCCTGCGGGGCCTCACCCTGGTACGCCTTGTCGATGATGTGCTCGGTTCTGGCCCCCGAGCAGGCGATGTTGAAGCGGCGCTCCCTGGGGATGCCGCCGAACACCGCGCTCATGATGGGCGCGACGTCCGAGCGGTCGCAGCGGTTTCCGCCCTCGTACGACGTGGCGCCGTAGACGCAGTCCTGGCCTCCCCCACAGCCGTCCTTGCGGTCGGTGCCCCATACGTCGCCGCTGGGAGAGGCGTTGGCGTTGCCCGCCCACCGGCCGCCCTCGCCCGAGATGTAGCTGTCGCCCATGGAGACGACCGCGCTCGAGTCCTCACACGCGTCCCCCGCTGCGGCCCTGGGTGTACGGCCTACCGGGTTGTGCACCGTGCTGTACGTCCATTTGCTCATATCGCACGGATCCGCGCGGTCGGGCTCGGACCGGACCGGCAGGTGGTCTGCCCCGGTGCCGCGTTTGACGGACACCCTCAGGTTCCTCAGCTGGTCGTGGGCCACCACGTAGTCCAGGGCGCCCGCGCTCAACTGCGTAGACGCCGGCGGGCCACCGGGAACCTGGTTCGTGGTGGCGTAGAACTTGTTGTAGGGCTCACCGTCGCCCGGAGCCGGCGCGAGGGTGTCGGGGAGGCTGTTGAAGTCCCCCATGATCTGCCACGGCTGGCCCTGCTTCTTGGCGCGGACGGCGTTCACGAGGGCGCGCGTGTGGGGATTGACCGCGGGCCCGACGCGGATCGACGCGGCGTGGATGTCGAAGTACCACGTGCCACCGAGCTGGATTCCGAACGCGGGACGAGACGTGACCCACCTGTTGTTGTCCACGGTCGGCGTCACGATGTCGAGGCGTTCGATGTCTTGCCCGTCATCCGCGGGCGCGAGGCCCTCTCGGACCCAGATCGCCATCGATTTCGGCGCGTTGCTGCCGATGTCGGGATCGTCCTCGGGGCCGCCGTCCCCGTCAGCCCAGTTTCCCCATTCCTTCTTGTCGAGGACCTTCAGGTAGTACAGAACCCCTCGCACCCCACGGGCCCGTCCGGAGGAGTGGTACGGCGCCTTGTACAGCCGGTACTTCAGGCTGGATTTACCCCTGTTGTTGACTGTTTCGTGATCCAGTTCGTTGGAGGCCCACTCCAGCTGGCGCAGCTGTGCGCCGTCCGGCGTGGTGGTCGCCTCCTGCATCATGATGACGTCGGCGTCGGGCATCAGGGCTTTGACCTCGCCCCATTTGTTGCCGCCCTGCATGTTGAAGGTGACGGCGCGCAGCTGCGGGTCGGTCAGCGCCATGGCGGGCGCAGGGGTCAATAGCGTGATCAGCGATCCCAGTAGGCCGGCCAGTGCGGCCGCCACCACGGACCGTCTCCAACGCCCCGGCGGACCGGCGAAGGGGGAGAGTGAGGGCGATATGCCCATGAGAATCCTTACTTGCTCACGACGCGCACCGGCCGCACGACGGCGGCCGATCGGCCTGAACCATTCATGATGATTCGTCAACGCACAATAAGATGCGTTTCCCTTGACGAAGGCTCCACGACTGCTCAGCGACACAGAACAGTGCGAAGCGCCCAGTCCCATGACCGTGAAGCCGGAGCATGACTCGCCGAGGCGACAACCGGGCCCGGGAACAGAAAAGGCCGACTCCACCAACGGGATCCGCGACCACCAGGCTGGCCGCAGCTGGTAGACAACCGATGAACACCGCTTCCGGCCGCGCCTGGTCGACGAACTACAGGTACCGGCCCGCGTACAGGGTGTCCTCCGTCGACGCGGACGCGGCCGGAGCGCCCGGCGCGGACATCGACGTGAACGCCAGGAACAAGGCCGTGCCTATGGCGGCCAGTCGTTCGGGCCGCGGCCCGCGTGGCCACACCAAGGGGAATCCCACTGATCGCGCCTCAACTCATCTCCGCATAACGCCCGCATCGCGGGGCGCGGGCAGGCTAGGGTCGGCGCGTTGACAGCGGATGGACGATGCGTCAACGGCGACGGGGCCGACGCCGCCCGCGCCCCGCCTGCGCCCCTCGGTGACTGTCTGCGCCCCTTGGTGCCTCCGACGCGCCCTTGCGCGCCACCTGCCGGTAAGTGTTAGTGCGCCGTAAATTTGACTTGCCGTCATATTTTTCGGCCCTCCCGGCTCGGCCCGCCTTCGTCGAAAGGTGCTGCCATGCGGCGTATCTCCTCGTGGACGCGAGTACTCCGTTTCGGGCTCAGCGGCTGCCTCCTGGCGGCCGCCTCCGGCTCCGGCATGTGCCCAGCGGTCGCCGGACCGGGCGGTCCGCCGCCGCAGGGCGGGCGGTCTCACGACGGGTGGTCGCAAGGCGGGCCGTCGCACGTCGGGCCGTCGCCGGAGCAGAGGATCGAAGCGCTCCTCGGCCAGCTGACCACCGACGAGAAGGCGACGCTGCTACAGGGGATCGCCGCACCGAACGGGGTGTACGCGGTCGGCTACGTCCGGGGCGTGCCACGGCTGGGCATCCCGCCGCTGCTGCTGTCCGACGGCCCGGCCGGCGTACGGGACGGGCAACCGGCGACGGCGCTGCCGGCGCCGGTGTCGCTGGCCGCCGCCTTCGACCCGGGGCTCGCCACCACCTACGGCGCGGTGCTGGGCCGCGAGGCCCGGGCGCGCGGCTACCAGGTGCTGTACGCGCCGATGGTGAACCTCGTACGGGTGCCGCAGGGCGGGCGGAACTTCGAGACGCTGGGCGAGGACCCGTTCCTCGCCGGGCGGGTCGCGGCGGCGGAGGTCCGCGGCATCCAGGCGCAGGGGGTCGCGGCGCAGGTGAAGCACTTCGCGGCGAACAACCAGGAGAACAACCGGCAGTCGTACAGCTCCGAGGTGGACGAGCGGACGCTGGCCGAGATCGAGCTGCCCGCCTTCCAGGCGGCCGTCCGGGACGGCCGGGCCTGGTCGGCGATGTGCGGCTACAACCCGGTCAACAGCATCTGGGCGTGCGAGAACTTCCCGCTGCTGCGGGACGTGCTGAAGGGCCGCTGGGGGTTCGACGGGGCGGTCGGCTCCGACTACCCGGCCACCCACTCCTCGGTGAACGCCGCGGCGGGCGGGCTGGACCAGGAGTTCGGCGGTACGTCGTACTTCGCCGACCTGACGGCCGCCGTGGCCGACGGGCGGCTCGCCCCGGCCGTCCTGGACGACCAGGTGCGGCGGGTGCTGCGGCTGATGGTCCGGACCGGGGCGCTGGACGGCGGCCAGCCGCCCGCCGCCGACCCCGCCGCCGGCGCGCGCGACGCCCGGGCGGCGGCTGCCGCCGGGACGGTGCTGCTGCGCAACCAGGGGGCGGTGCTGCCGCTGGACGCCGCCCACCTGTCGTCCGTCGCGGTGATCGGCCCGTGGGCCGACCACGCCTACACCGGCGGCTACGGCTCCTCGCACGTCGCCCCCTACCCCGACCAGGTCGTGACGCCGCGTCAGGGCATCGCCGCCCGGGCCGGAGCGGGCGTCTCGGTGCGCTACCACCCGGGCGACGACGCGGCCGCGGCCGCCTCGGTGGCCGCCGGGGCGGACGTCGCGGTGGTGGTGGTCGGCGACGAGGAGACCGAGGGCGCGGACCGCGGCTCGCTGGACCTCGCCCCGGCGGACGACGCGCTGATCAACGCCGTCGCCCGCGCCAACCCGCGGACGGTGGTGGTGCTCAACACCGGCGGGCCGGTCACCATGCCGTGGCTGGACGCGGTGCCGGCGGTGGTCGAGGCCTGGTACCCGGGCGAGCAGAGCGGCACCGCGCTCGCCGACGTGCTGTTCGGCGACGTCGATCCGGCGGGGCGGCTGCCCGTCACCTTCCCGACCTCGGCGGCGGCCACGCCGATCCGGGACGCCTCCCAGTACCCCGGCACGGACGGCGCCTACCACTACACCGAGCAGCTCGCGGTCGGGTACCGCTGGTACGACGCGACCGCCACCGCCCCGCTGTTCCCCTTCGGCCACGGCCTCTCGTACACCACCTTCGGCTACAGCAACCTCACCGTGACCGGCCCGGACGCCGCCGGCCGGGTGCGGGTCGGCTTCGACCTCGCCAACCAGGGGGCCCGGACCGGCACCGAGGTGCCGCAGCTGTACGTCTCCTTCCCGTCCGCGGCCGGTGAGCCGCCGCAGCAGCTCAAGGCCTTCGACAAGGTCACGTTGGCGCCCGGCCGTTCGACGCACGTGGAACTGCCGCTGGACCGCTCCTCCTTCGCGCTCTGGGATCCCGGCGTGCACGGCTGGCAGGTGCCCGGCGGGCGGTACGGCCTGATGGTCGGCTCCTCCTCGCGCGCGCCGAAGCTGCAGGGCACGGTGGACGTCCCTGCCTCGCCGGCCGTCTCCACCTGGTCCGGGCGGATCACCGGCGCCGACGGGTCCTGTCTGGACGCGGCCGCCGCCGCCGCGGACGGCAACGAGGCGGTACGGCTGGCCGGCTGCGCGGGCACGGCGGCCCAGGACGCCACGGTCGGCTCGGACGGCACCGTCCGCGCCCTCGACGGCTGCCTGACCCCGGCGGGCCCGGACGACGGCGCCGCCGTCCGGCTGCGGGACTGCACCGCGGGCGCCGACCAGGTGTGGCGCCCGGGCCCGGACTCCTCGCTCCTCCACCCGGAGTCCGGCCGCTGCCTCGCGGCCGTCGACGGCCGGCTGCTGCTGCGGACCTGCTCGGGGGGCGCCGAGCAGAGCTGGGCCACCCCCCGCCCGAGCGGCCGGGTGACCGGCATCGCCGGGCAGTGCGTGGACCTCATCCGCGCGGACACGGCCAACGGCACCGCCGTCCAGCTCTACCGCTGCAACTCCACCGGGGCCCAGGACTGGACCGTCGGGCAGGACGGCTCCCTGCGGGCCCTCGGCAAGTGCCTGGACGTCACCAACGGCTGGACCGCCGCCGGGACGCCCGCCCAGCTCTACGACTGCAACGGCACCGGCGCCCAGCGCTGGCAGCCACGCCCGGACGGCACGCTCCTCAACCCGGCCTCCGGCCGCTGCCTCGACGCCCGCGACGGCAGCGGCGCCGACTGGACCAGGCTGCAGATCTGGGACTGCCACGGCGGCCCCAACCAGCGCTGGACCCTCCCGTCCTGACACCTGCCGTCGGCGCAGGCGCCCGCCGCCCGCCGCCGTCCGATGGCCGCGGCGGCGGGGCTGCGTCGGTCGTTTGCTTCCAGAGCCGGGAGGTAGGCGCCGGCCTGGCCGGCGGCGGTCGGGTGGAAGGACTGTCCGATCGGCCAGTTCAGGGCGTGCAGCCAGGGAGCGGGGTCGCAGAGCTGGTGGCCGGCGAACCGGCTGGTCACATCCGCGTAGGCGAAGTTCGGGTACTTGGCGGCCTCGCTCTGGATGACGCTGTTCAGGACGTCGGCGCCGTCGTTGAGGGCAGAACGCCTGGCCGGGCTGATCCCCGGGCAGAGGGGGGCGCCGGAGTCGTAGAAGCGGGGGTAGCCGAGGATCACCACGTGGGCGTTGGCGGCGCGGGAGCGGATGGCGCTGTAGACGGTGTCGAGTTCGCCGGGGAGTTGGGTGCGGGCGGTGTTCTCTGCGGAGGAGACGGCGCTGAGGCAGGCGGCGTCGCTGCCGAGCAAGCAGGAGGCCAGTACGTCGCGCAGGCCGACGTCGTTGCCGCCGATGGTCATGCTGACCAAGGTGGTGCCGGAAGTGAGCGGGGCGAGTTGGTTGTTCACGACGTCGGTGGTGGTGGCGCCGCCGCAGGCCTGGAAGTCGAAGGTGGCCGGTGAGGTGGACTGGGCGTAGAGGTACGGGTACGCGTTGGTGCTCTGGTTGCAGCTGTTGAGGTACGTGCTGGATGATCCGCCGCCCGCGGAGTAGGAGTCGCCGAGGGCCACGTAGTTGACGGTGGCGGCGTGGGCGGTGCCGGTGGTGGCGGCGAGTGCGGTGGTCGTCAGGGTGAGGAGCGCGGCCGCGAGGGCTGCGGGGCGGGTTCGGCTCATCGGTTGCCTCCTTGGTGGGACGGCTGGTGTGTCAGTGGGGCTGTTCGGCGTTGCGGCGCGGTGCCCGGACGCGGTCAGGAGTGCTGACCGAGGAAGTCGGCGAGCTCCTTGTCGTACCGGGCGGGGTCGGCGTTCCAGGAGCCGGTGTGGCCGGCCCCGGGGACGGTGACGAGTCGGACCCTGTCCGGCCAGTCGCGGGCGAATCGGGCGCTGCTGGCGTACGGGACGAGTGTGTCGGCGGTGCCGTGGAAGAGCAGCACGGGCTGTCCGGGGCCGCCGTTGCGCCGGTTCGCCGCCAGGGTGTCGACCTGGTCGAGGTCCACTCCGGCTTGGATCTGGATGAAGGGGGCCGTGAGGTCGGCGATGGGGAACGGGAATCCGAGGCCGGTGGCGATCGTGTCGATGGCCGCCCGGTAGTCGAGTGCGGGTGAGTCGAGGACGACTGAGCGGACCGCGCTGGTGTCCTGGGCGCGCTGCAGGTAGTTCTCGACGATTGCGCCGCCCATGGAGAACCCGTAGAGCACCACACCGGAGGCTCCGTGGGCGCGGGCGTAGCGGACGGCGGCGTCGAGGTCGCGCCATTCCGTGTTGCCGAGTTGTCGGTTGCCGTTGGAGTCGCGGGGTGCGCCGGGGTCGTTGCGGTAGGTGATGTCGAGGATCGGGTAGCCGAGGTCGTGGAGTTCGGGCATCGTGCGAAGTCCCGCGCTGCGGCCGGCGCCGAGCCCGTGGACCTGGATGACCCAGGTGCTGCGCGAGCCCGGGAGGTACCAGGCGGGCATCGGGCCCAGGTCGCCGGGGTAGCTGACCTCCTGGTGGTCCAGCCCCACCGCTCGGCGCGGGTCCGAGTTCCACACGGTGACGATGATCTTCGCCTTGGCGCCGACGGCGGGTGGGGTGGTGGCCCGGAGTTCGCGGGTGACGGTCTTGCTGTCCGAGGCGAGGATGCGGCCGAGTTCTCCCGAGCGCCGCTGCGCGGATCCGCTGTCCTGCCAGACCAGGCCGTAGGTGCCGGCGTAGCGGCTCTCGTCGGTGGCGGGAAGGGTCACCGTCGCGGTCCCCACGGCGATGACGCGGGTGTTCAGCGGGGTGTCGTCGGTGGGGTGCAGCAACTTGCCGGTCAGTAGCCACAGCGCGCCGGACGCCGCCGTGAGAGTGAGGACGAGCAGGCCCGTGACGGCGACGACGATGCGTCGGCGCAGGCGGGTACGGCGGCTGGACGGTGGTGTCGTGGGGTCGGTCATCGCCGGGGTCGGCTCCTGGTTCATGGCTGCTTCAGCGTGGTGGGGCCGGAGGCCAGGGTGAGGGCGAGTCCGGTCGGTGTGACGGTGAGTGAGACGGGCTTGAGGGACAGGGGGTAGTCGGCTTGTTGTTTCCGCGCGGTGAGCTTGGTGTTGATCTGGTCGAGCTGGGGACCGGTGATCGTTCGGCCGAGGAACTGCAGGCTGGTGGCGGTGATGGTGACCCGGTCGCCGGCCAGGGCGGGCTTCAGCGTCAACTGGCCCATGCCACCCGGGCCCAGGGCGAGCAGGAGGGTGCCGGTGGCGGGGTCGGTCCGGGTGCTGCTGACGGGAACGCCCTGGCCCGAGTCGCGGATCGTTTCCGCCAGGGAGTCGGCGGGGATCGTGACGGTGGCCCGGACGTCGGACGCCGTCGCGGGCTCGGCCAAGTGGAGGTCGTCGAGCGTGATGCGGACCGAGGCGCCCGTGAGTGGGCCGAGGTGGGCGTTGTCCGCGCCGAGCGTGACGTGATCCAGGTGCCGGTCGAGGACCGTGAGCAGCGCCGGGCCGGCGCCGGTGTCGACCGTCACGCGGGTGGCGAGCGCCTTTCCCATGCGGTCGGCGATCCGGCTCTCCAGGACGTGCCGGGTGACGGCCTCGCCGCCCCCGGCGAGGGCCAGCACGACGGCCACGGGCAGGACGACGGCGCGGGTGATCCGGCCTCGCCGGGTGGTCGGGCGGCGGAGGCGGCCCAGCCGCGTGGTGGCGGTTCGGGCCGGCTCGGGACGGGTGGTCATCATTGTCCTGCTGTCGTCGTCGGGGCGTCGGAGGGGGCGGGCGGCCCGGTGCGGTCCCGGCGGCGTCCTATGGTCGGCCGTTGTCCTGGGGACGGGGCGCGACCGGTGTGCGTGAGCAGCACGACGACCGCGACGATCAGGAGGGCCGCAACACAGACGCCGAGCAGCGCGAGGGATCTGGAGCCCGTGAGCACGACTGCTCTCCCTTGTCCTGACCCCGCGGGTCGGCGAGGTCGGAAGCATCCTGTCGCCGTTGTGCAAGGCGAAGGTTCGGCCTGTGTTCGGGCGGTGTAAGGATCACCGTCGGTCCGCCGGACGGTGACGGTCCGCGGGTTAGCATCGGTGCAGTTCGAAGCCGTGGCACGCGCGACTGGCCAAGCAGCCGCGAGATGGGTGCCGCGGCGCAGGGAGACTGCGGTGACACCGGACAGATGACACAGAGCAAGGGCCTTGTGCTGGTGGTGGAGGACGAGCGCCACATCGCCGACCTCCAGCGCCTGTACCTCACCCGCGAGGGCTTCGGCGTCCACACCGAGGCCGACGGCACCGCCGGGTTGGCCGCCGTGGCACGGCTGCGGCCGGTGGCGATCGTTCTCGACATCGGGCTGCCCGGGCTGGACGGCACGGACTTCTGCCGCCGGCTGCGCGCCGCCGACGACTGGACGCCCGTCATCCTGGTCACTGCCCGGGACGAGGAGGCCGACCGGATCCTCGGCCTGGAGATCGGGGCCGACGACTACCTCACCAAACCGTTCTCGCCCCGCGAGCTGGTCGCCCGCGTCAAGGCGGTGCTGCGCCGCACCGCCGGCCCACCGGTCTCGGCCGTCCTGGGCACCAGCCGGCTGCGCCTGGACCCCGGCCGCCGCACGGTGCTCTGCGACGGTGAACCGCTGGAGCTGACCACCACCGAGTTCAACCTGCTCGCCCACCTGCTGGCCCGGCCCGGTCAGGTCTTCAGCCGCGAGCAGCTCCGCGCCCAGGTCTGGGGGCAGGCCGACTACGGCGACAGCCGGGTCGTCGACGTCTACGTCTCGCAGCTGCGCGCCAAGCTCGGCGACGCCAGCCCGATCCGCACCGTGCGGGGGATCGGCTACAGCGCCCAGGAGCCGGACCGGTGAGGCGCCTGCGCGCGGGCTCACTCACCGGCAGCCTGGTCCTGCTCGCCACCGTGGTGGCAGCCACCGCCGTGCTGCTGGCGGGGGTCGCGGCCTGGCAGACCGCCTTCTCCAACGCCGAGTCCCAGTACCGGGAGCGCCTGTCCCGGCAGGCCACCGTGCTCAGCCTCGCTCCCAACCTGTCCGTGCTGCTCCTCGACCAGACCCAGCGGCTGACCGGGGCCACCGGCGTCCTGGTCGCCGTCGTCGCTCCCGACGGACACGTGGACGGCCCCGCGGCGAAGGCCGTCGCCCCGGCCGACCGGGACGCGCTGCTCGCCGGACGGACGCTCTCCGCCACGGCCTCGCTCGGCGACCAGCGCGTACTCGTCCAGGGACACCCGGCAAGCAACGGCGGCGCTGTCGTGCTGACCCAGCCGTTCACCGAGGTCGATGCGGCGGCCAGCCGGATGCGCGGCAGCCTGACGCTCCCCCTGGTCGCGGGCCTGGTCGGAGCCGCCCTCGCCGGAGCCCTGCTGGCCCGCCGCATCGCCCGCCCCCTGGTCGCGGCGGCCGGTGTCGCCCACCGACTCGCCGCAGGTGAACGCGGCCTGCGCTGCGAGGCCGACGGCCCCACCGAGGCCCGTGACGTCGCCCAGGCCCTGAACGCACTGGGCGCCGCCCTCGAACGCAGCGAACAGCGCCAGCGCGACTTCCTGACCTCGATCTCCCACGAGATCCGTACCCCCCTCACCGCACTCCAGGGCTACGCCGAGGCCCTCACCGACGGGGTCGTCGAACCCGGGCAGCAGGCCCAGGTCGGCCAGATCCTCCTGACCGAGACCAAACGCCTGGACCGC
The DNA here is from genome assembly GCF_042732255.1 of Kitasatospora sp. NPDC059803. Taxonomy (NCBI): domain Bacteria; kingdom Bacillati; phylum Actinomycetota; class Actinomycetes; order Kitasatosporales; family Streptomycetaceae; genus Kitasatospora; species Kitasatospora sp. NPDC059803. Next base: position 30,821 of record NZ_JBHWIJ010000016.1, read on the forward strand.
TTCGTCTCCGACCTGCTCGAACTCGCACGCCTGGACGCCGACGACTTCCCCATCACCCGCGAACCCACCGACCTCACCGCCCTCGTCCGTGAGACCGCGCAAGCCTGGGACCAGAGGGTCCGACAGAGCGAACTCCACCTGCGGGTGGAAACGGCCGGGGAACCCGTGATCACGGTCACCGACGGATTCCGGGTCCGCCAGCTGCTCGACGGCCTGATCGGCAACGCCGTGCGGATCTCGCCGCCCGGCGCCCCCGTGGTGCTGGCCCTGCGCCGAACGGACAGCGGCGACACCGAGCTACAGGTCCGCGACGGCGGCCCCGGCCTGACCGACGAAGACATCCGGGTTGCCTTCGAACCCGGCGCCCTGCACTCCCGCTATGCGGGCACCCGCCCCGGCGGCACCGGCCTCGGCCTGGCCATCACCCGTCGCCTCACCGACCGGCTCGGCGCCACCATCACCGTCCACGGCCACGGCCCCGAGGGCGGCGCCTGCTTCACCGTCGCCCTCGGCACCATCCCGCTCGATGCGTAGCCGCCCGCGCAGCACCCCGGACCAGAGCCGCGTCCGAACCGCCTGCCCCGAGCAGCGCCCGGGGCTCGCTTCGAAGGAATAATTCGCACACTACTCATATGGCGCTATCCGGCCCGCCTCCGACTGTGATGACCTTGGCGACTGTGGCGCGAGTCACATCGTGTGACATCGCGCCACATCACATCGCGTCACATCGCGGCGGAATCGCACCGCGGTGGGTGCCCGACCCAAGGCGATCGAGGAGGTACTCGTGAGTGGCAGGAAGAACAGTGGCAGGGGGGCCGAAGGTGACGGCTTCCGGGATCTGGGCCCCGAGGAGCTGGCGGAGATCGAGCGTGTGATCCTCGGCGGCGACGACGGGATCGCGCTGCGGCACGCCGCGCACGAGGCCGGCGGGCCGCGCGTGTCTGCGGCCGATCTGCAGAAGGCCCTTGAGCTCCATGTGTGCATGGGCCTGAACGCCTGCCGGAACCACGACATCGACGAGAAGGCGCCGATGGCGGGCATGGGAGCCTGTGCCACCGTCCTGCACGTGTGCCACGGCGCCAACGAGTGCCGCGGACAGGGCGGGTGCGGCTACACCGGCCCCGACGCGGAACTCGCCAAGCCGGGCGACCAGGCCTGTCGGCAGAACGGCAGCTGCGCGAGCCCGATCAACGTCAGCCGGGTGTTCGCGGGCGGCCCGCTGAAGGGCAAGAGCGTCTGGAAGCTCGCCCGCCAGCTGTTCGAGGCCCGGATGTACGCCGCCGGCCTCCCGTTCGGCCCGTCCCCGGGCGAGGGCTACCCGGACGACCTGGTCCCGCCGTACGAAGTGAACGAGGCCGAGCGGAGGAAGAAGAGGCTCGACCGGAGCAAGCCGCAGGTGCTCCCGCTGCCGTCGGACGAGGCGAACGCGTGACGCAGCGTCACCACGGCGAGCGGGCCGACCGGGTGTCCCGCTTCGACCTGCCGAACCTGGGGTTCGGTGTCGGCCTGCGCAGCCCGCACCACCGGTACGTACTGGACCACCTCGGCGATGAGCTGGGCGCCGAGTGGCTGGAGATCATCTCCGAGAACCACCTCGACTCCCACGGCCACCCGCGTCACGTACTGGACCGGGTCGCCGAGCGGCACCCCCTGGTCATGCACGGGGTGTCGCTGTCGATCGGCAGCGTGGAGCCCCTGGACTTCGACTACCTGAGGAGGCTCCGGCAGCTGGCCGATGCGGTGGGCGCCGCCTGGGTGTCGGACCACGTGTGCTTCACCGGGGTCGCCGGGCTCAACACCCACGACCTGCTGCCGGTCCCCTTCACCGAGGCCGCGTTGACCCATCTGGTGCGACGGGTCAGGACCGTGCAGGACTTCCTGGAGCGCCCGCTGGTGCTGGAGAACCCCAGCACCTACGTGGGCTTCACCGCATCGACCATGCCGGAGGAGGAGTTCGTGGCGCGGCTGGCGGTCGAGGCCGACTGCGGGCTCCTGCTCGACGTCAACAACGTCTACGTGTCGGCCGTCAACCACGACACCGATCCGCGCGCCTACCTCGGAGCACTCCCGCACGACCGGGTCGTGCAGATCCACCTGGCCGGTCACACCGACGCGGGCACACATCTGATCGACACCCATGACGGACCGGTCGCACCGGCCGTGTGGGAGCTGTACGACGCGGCGATCGCGCTGACCGGGCCCGTGTCCACCCTGCTGGAGTGGGACGACCGCCTGCCGCCCTTCCCCGAACTGGTCGCGGAACTCGACAAGGCGCGCCGGCGGGCCCTCGAACCGCCGAACGCCCGTGTCAGGGCGGGAGTCTGACATGTCGACGGTCGAAGGAGCGCCGGCGCACCTGGCCGAACTCCAGCACTGGCTGCAGGCCGCCGTCCTCCACGCCATCGGCCCGGACCAGGCGGGCGGCGCGGCCACCGCCCAGGTGCTCACACCGTCCGGCCGGCTCACCGCCGGCGAGCGGCTGGACATCTACCGCCGCGGTTACCGGCTGCGCCTGCTGGCCTGCCTGCGCTCCTGCTTCCCCGCCCTGCGCCGACTCCTGGGGCCGGAGGCCTTCGACGCGCTCGCCACCGAGTACCTGAACACCTGCCCGCCCCGCAGCTGGACCCTGGAGCACTTCGCCGACGGCTTCGCGTCACACCTCGCGACCACCAGGCCCGACCTCGACCCACCGGGCCACGACGTCGACCCCTGGGTCCAGCTGATCGTCGAACTCGCGGGATATGAAAGGGCTTTCGCCGAGGTGTACGACGCCGAGCCGGCCCGCGCGTGCCGCGTGCTGGCCTGTCGCCACCCCGTGCACCGCTACGCGGCCGCGGTGGCCCGCGGCGAGGACCCGCAGCCGCCGGCCGCACGCCCCGTACTCCTGGTGCTGCGCCGCCGGGACCACGGCGTCCACGTCACGGAGCTGACCGAGGACGTCCGGCGCACGCTGCTCGCCTCCTCGAACACCGAGCATCCCGACACCGAGCACCCCGACACCGAGCACCCCGACCGCCCCGACCGGGCCGGTCCGCCATCCGCACCGCCCTCACCGCGCCCCGAGCGCCCGGAACCGAACGGAGCCGAGGTATGACGACCGACGCCACCAAGCCCGCCACCCGCCGCCTGCCCGACATCCCCTTCGCGGTCACCCCGATCGGCACGATCAAGGCCGATCGACCGATCGAGGACATCGACACCTTGCTCGACCACCTGTACCAGGCGGCCCAGGTCGAGCTGTCAACCGTCCCGATGTACCTGTACGCGGCCTACTCCATCGGGACCAAGGGCCACAGCCAGTGGGACCCGGGAATCTCCGCCCAGCGCACGATCATCAGCATCGCGATCGAGGAGATGCTGCACCTGTGCCTGGTGCGCAACCTGATCATCGCGCTCGGCGGAGCGGACCGGATCGTCTTCTACGACCCGGACTTCATCACCAGGTACCCGAGCCTGATGCTCCATCGGACTCCGCCGCTGACCCTTCACCTGGAGCCGTGCAGCAAGGATCTGATGAACCGGGTGTTCCTGCCGCTGGAACTGCCCGCCGAGAAGGGGGCGAAGCCGCAAGCGGGCGAGTACAACACGCTCGGCCAGTTCTACAAGGCGATCGAAGTCGGCCTCAAGCACCTGACCGAGGCCGACCCGGACGACGTGTGGAAGTACGCGAAGGCAAACGCCCCCTGGCAGTACGAGAGCGCCTACTGGAACCACGACGGCGGCGGCGAACCCGTGGTCATCACCGACCTCCACACCGCCGAGACCGCTCTGAAGATGGTGGTCGAGCAGGGCGAGGGCGTGGACCCGAAGAAGGCCACCGTCCCGATCGACCCGGTCAACCCGCGCCCCGGCCTCGACGAGCTCTCGCACTACGCGAAGTTCAAGAGGATCGAACAGGGCATCGAGGTCACCGGGCAGGTCCGCAACGTCCCCAGCGATCCCCGGGCGAAGGGCTTCTCCGGACCGGCCGCAGGCCTGGCCGTCCTCTTCAACGCCGCCTACTGCTACACCCTGGCCATGCTCGACAAGCTCTACGACGTCCAGTCGAACTTCAACCCGAACCAGCGGAACACCCGCTACCACCTGGAGCGCACCTTCATCGCCTCGATGAGCGGTGTGCTCTACCCCATCGCCGAACTCCTCATGACGACCCCGGGCAGCGACGACCCCGCCTGGGACGGGACCTGTGCCGCTCCCACCTTCGAGTACTACGACTTCGCCGCCGAGCAGAAGGCCAAGGGACACCGGACCATGAAGGAGCACCTGCTCTGGCTCTGCGAGACCGCCGTCGTCGACTTCCCCGAACTCGGCGGTGACAACAGCGTCCACTGGCTCCTGAAGAACCTGCCCAGCGTGGACGACATCCCCTCGGATCCCCCCGCCAGCCGCCCGCGCCCGATGCCCAACTGACGGACCGCGACCGGCGCCCCGGCACGCCCGCTTCGCGACTCGGTGACGTGAGCCGCTCAGCGCAGGCCGGCCACGACGTCCCTGACACGGGACAGTGCTTCCGGCTCCTCGTGGAGAGTGCGTGTGACGAGGGATACCCCTTGGGCCATTGCCTGGGGTGTGCTCCTGCCGTTGAGGGCCATCAGGACCTTGAGCCTGAGGTCGAGGAACTCCTGTGCGCGGCGGCGGCAACCGGAGATCACGTCGTCCAGGCCGCCCTGGAGGTCGAACTCCCGGGCAAGGTGTTCCAGTCGACGCAGGATGGCCGTCTTGTGTTCCCAGAGGAGGTGGAACTGCCGGTAGTCGATGAGGTGGTCTCCTGCCTCGACGGCCTTCAGATGGCGTATGAACCTGTCGTGGACCTCGAACCCCGACGAGACGGTGAAGTCGGGCGGTTGGGCCTCGGGTTTCGGTGGGGACCACCACCAGTACTCGGTACCGGCGCGGAAGATGTCCAGCTCGGGTGCCTCCAGGTAGCTCGACAGCTCGGTCCACAGCCGCCCGGGATCGAACGCCGGGCGCGTCCGCACCCGCTGGAGGAGCTGGACGGGGTAGCGGATCGCGGCGAAGTCGGAGTTCGGTGCCGTCAGGGACAGCGCTCGTTCGAAGGCTTCCTCGAAAGCCCGGTAGCCGAACTCCAGGGTCTGGAACCGCTGGCTTCCGGGCCGTCCGATCGCACCGCCGAAGCCGACGACGCGGAGCTGCTCCGACCGGTCGTCGTAGCCGTAGACGAGAAGCTCATGGACGAAGGGACGCGGCTCCCCCCGCAGGAAGGAGTCGTCCACGAAGACGATGACGTGCCGGCCGGAGTCGATACAGCTTCGGAGGAACGCAACGATGCGGCCGATGCGCCCGGCGGCCGCGCGGTCCAGTGTCCGGGTGTGCAGGACTTCCCGACAGGTCAGTGAGCTGTGGAAGTCCAGGTGTGGCGCCTTCTGCTGGGAGTCGGAACCCATGGCATAGAGCTGGATGTACTGCGAGTAGAACCATGGCCTCATGGCCTCGTCCGCGAGGATCACGCAGAGCGGTAACGCGCCGGCCAGATAGGTGTTGTGATCACTTTGGAGGACGGTCGGGAGTTCGTTCTTTCCTGGCACTGTCGTTGTCACCACCGGATCCGGGACGAAGAACCACTCGGTACCTGCTGTTAGGGCGTGCCTGCCCGTGCGCCGTTCCGGGTCGGGCGGTGGACGGCGCACGGGCATGGCGACGGACCCCTCGCCGTTCGTCCGCTCGGCCCTGGGGCCGTCATGCCCCGGCCCGGGCCGTCGCGGTGGCGTCCGCCAGCCGGGTAGCAGCTTCGGCCGGTGGGGGACGGCCGTTGCCGGGATGCCTGAGCTGGCGGTTCAGTCGGTCAGGGGGCACCTCCTGCTGGACGCGCTCGGAAGAGCGAGATAAATGGTCCATACCAAAATGGTCCATACCAATGGGAACTTAAACGCTTTAGCAGGCTAGCCATCACAAGTTCATTCGCGCAACGGGAAGTTGGCGGTGTCTTCGCGGCGCGTCCGGCGTCCAGGGGGTGCGGGCGGCCGCGGGCACCTCGGCGAGGGGTCGGCCGGCATCCCGGCGACCACCGTCTGAGCTGCTGATCTTCGGTGGACCGGGATCCGGGCCGGCGGACGGCGGGGCGGCTTGCCACGGGTTTCGGCCCGGGCGATTCCGGAGGAGGAAGGCGGATCCGGGCCTCGGACCGGCACTTCGGGGAAGGTGTGTGAAGCTCGTAGCCCTGGTTGAAAAGGTGGTTGACATATCCTCGACCACTGTCCTTGTATGGGGCGGGCACAGACCGATGACGCAGGAGCTCCGGAATCCACGAGGGATCCGCCGGAGCCGCATGGGCGGGCCGACGCAGATAGCTCCAGGGGGGGCTGCGTCGAGCATTCGGTCGTTTCGAATCGATGACATGCCTTCTCCGCGGTCGGCGGGAAGGCGAGCCGAGGCCGTGCGATATCAGGCCTGGATCGATGCCATACCGTCCGCGGACCCGGGGGGGGCCCCCCGTGACCCCGCGGGGGGGCGGGGGATTTACGGGGGGGGTGGTGGGTGGGGGAGGCACAAAAGAGCCGGCAGGCAGGAGGGCAACCGCGG
>NZ_JBHWIJ010000016.1:37370-53805 GCF_042732255.1 Kitasatospora sp. NPDC059803
TGCTATGCGTTGCCTGGCCTCCGCGGGGGGGGGGGGCACGGCGCGCGCGGGCGTTGCTATTGCGGGCCGGCACGGTGCCAAACCCGGCGGCGCCCCGGGGGGCGCCCCCCGCCCCCCGGCGTCCGGCGATGTGAATGAACGGGGTGGATGAGATGGGAAGCAGAACATCAGCGGCTGCCTGCCGGAAGGCCCGCGCTGCACTTCCGGATATCCGGGCTCAAGCTGCCGGGACGGACGACTCCGCCCGGTTCCCGGAGGAGGCTGTCGGGCTCTTGCGGGCGAACGGCCTGATGGGACTTCTCGTACCCGAGGAGTACGGCGGACTGGGAGGAGATCTCGGCGACCTCGTGGCCGTGGCGGGCCTGCTGGCGTCGGGCTGCTCCTCGACGGCGATGATCTGGGCGATGCACTGCCAGCAGGTCGACTGCATCGTGCGCTTCGGCTCGGCGCGGCTGCGGGACGAGCTGCTTCCGCGGCTGGCGTCGGGAGAGGTGTACCTCGCGTCGGTGACCACCGAGCCGGGCAAGGGCGGACACCTGCTCAGCGGGCGAGCCGCCCTGAACGGGGCGGGGGAGCAGCTGGGATTCGAGCGTGAGGCGCCGATCGTCACCGGCGGCGCCCATGCCGAGGGATTCCTGGTGACCATGCGCGAGTCGCCCGACGCCGCCGACCACCGGGTCACCCTGTGCTACGCCGACCGGCACCAGCTTTCCGTGGCCCCCTCGGGCGCCTGGAACACCTTGGGGATGCGGGGTACCGAGAGCCGGGGGATGAAGCTGGCGGGTACGGTGCCTGCCTGGCAGGTCGTGGGGAGTCCGGGCGACTTCAGGACCGTCGCCGTGGAGAGCATGATCCCGGCCGGACACCTGGCGTGGTCCGCAGTGTGGCTCGGCACCGCGCGAAGCGCGCTCTCTGGCGTGCTGGGCATGGTTCGGGCCCGGGGCGCAGGCCGTCTGACCGACCTGGTGGCCGAGCGGATCGCACGGGCCAGGATCGATGTCGAACTCGTCGCCGCCTATCTCGGTACGGTCCGGGACGAGATCCTGGCACGTCGGCGAGAGGGGTCGTCACTGAGCGGGACGGCGACCCAGATCCATCTCAACAATCTCAAAGTCGTCTCCTCGGAACTGACGTTCAGGGCCGCGGATCGCCTGCTCCAGATCGCCGGGCTGTTCGAGGGCTACAGCCGGGATGCCGGAATCCCTCTTGAGCGGAACTTCCGCGATCTTCGGTCGGCGCGCCTGAATTTCAACAACGACCGCCTGCTCACCATGAACGGGGCGCTCGCGCTACTCGATCGCGATGTCACCGTCCTGCCCGCTGACCTGATGTCCGTCATCGACTCGACCGTTGACGACGAGGACGGTCCGCGATGACTTGGCCGGCGGAATTCGAGGAAATTCTCCGTCGGCACCTGCCGATGGCCGACGGACCGGTCTCGGCAGACGAATTGCTGGCGGACCTGGGTCTGGACTCCCTTGCCATGGTGAATCTGGTGATGGATCTGGAGGAAGGGATGGGCATCTCCGTACCGGACGAGCGGCTCGTTTCCGAAACGTTCAAAACGGCAGGTGCGGTCTGGGCGGCCGTCGCCGACCTGCCGGTCAATTCAGATGCGAGCGGAGGGCGCCATCATGCCTGAATCCCTGTTCAAGCGGGAAGCGAATTCGGCTCCGGCCGTGAATGATTCGGCACTCACCGAGTGCCGTGATCAGGTCATCGCCTCGCTGACCCGATACACGGAGCACGGGCCGACCACCGGCACGACCTGCTACGTCTGGCCGTCATCGGAGTGTCCGGTCGGCTGCGGGCACTGCAACTACGCCGCACCGATGTCCCTAAATCGGTTAAGCAGGTACAGCGTCGCCCGGGATCCGGCTCCGGTCCTGAAGCTGATGAACGGCATGGGCTTGTGGAAGGCCGTGCTGTCCGGTGGCGGCGAGCCCATGGTCGAACCGGAGTTCTGCGAGCGGTTCGTCCATGAGGTCGACTCACCCGGCCTTGAGGAGATCGAGCTCATCACCAGCGCGCATTTCGCCGCGGACGAGGACGAGACCGGTCGGCGGGTGCGCAGCCTGGTGGACGCATGGCGCACCCGGCCCGCGCACCTGGCCAGGGCGAACTTCACCATCCGCATCAGTCTCGACTGGTTCCACGCCCAGCGGATCGGCGTGGAGCCGGCCGCCAGGGTCATCCGCCTGCTCGGTGAGGACGGCCTACGGGACGTCGGCTGCTACGTCAGATCCGTTCTCCTCGACGGTGATTCGACCACCGAGAAGCTCGCGGCGGCGCTCGGCGGGGAGCTCACCGAGATGGACGACTACCAGCGGAAGATTCATCTGCCGGACGGGCGGACAGTCCTCGTCTATTTCAAGAACCTGATCGTCGAAGGCCGGATGAACCAACGGAAGCTGTCCCGGTTGCCGGTCAGCCTCCCCGAGCAGTCCCTGGCCGAGGTGTTCGGCCGGCGGTTCGAGACCGAGCAGGGCAAGAGTGTGCCGGCTCGCACCTACAACGGCCCGCAGGTCCGCCACTTGGAGGGGCTGGCGTGCCTCATCGAGGACGACGGAAGGGTTCGCATCCTGGAAGGAAACGACCCGCACCGATGCCCCAACGTCCGTCAGACGGACGACTGGGAACAGGCCATCGAGTACCTCTACGCCGATCCGCTGACGGTGTACCTGGTCGACAACGGCCCCCAGGACCTGGCGAGGCTCCTGGCCGACGAGTTCCCGGACTCGCTCCGGATGGCCGCCGACACCAACCAGCTCTACCACCTGACCGAGCTCCTTCTGGCCGAACCCGACCGGCGTCTCTACGCGACCCTGCGCGCACTGGAGATCCACCTGGCCGAGGGAAGGGTCACGGCCGATCGCGAGACGGTCGAGCGCGCCTGGGCGTTGTTCTCGGCACGCTCCGAGCAGCGTCCCCCCGGAACCGGGCGGGACTGACATGCGCAACGGAACTCCACCGAACGCCGTCCTGGTCACCGGACCGCCGGGCGCCGGAAAGTCGACGGCGCTGATGGCACTCGACGACCGGCACCCCGATCTGGCCCGCTTCGGCGTGCGTGACTACGGGCTCCGGCTCGCGGCGGCCGGCCACCCGCTCGGCACGCGGATGCGCGAGACCCTGCTGCGTCAGGAACTGCTCCCCGACGAGCTCGTGCGGTTGGAGTTCGCCCACTTCCTCGACCACCTGCCGGCCGCCGTGCGGGTCGTGGCAGTGGAGGGCTACCCCCGCGATCTTCCGCAATGCGACGACCTGCTGCGCACCGCTGCCGACCGGGACGTGCGGGTGACCGGATTCGCCGTCGTGACCGTGCCGGACGGCACGGCACGCACCCGGGTGGCGAACCGCCGTCTCTGTGTGGAGTGCGGAGCGACGACGGACGACCCCGCCTGCCCTGGCTGCGGCGGCGGCGTGATGCGTCGCCGAGACGACGCCGCAGCCAGTTTCGAACGGCGTCTGGCCGACTACCACCGCATCATCGGCGACCTGCGCGCCTATTTCGCCGAGCGATCGCTCCTGCGCGAGGTCGATGGAACGCGCCCGTCGGACGAGGTCCGTGCCGCGCTGTGGGAATCGCTGGACGCCATGGACGCCGTGGACGCCGACGTGCCCGACTCGACCGATGATCTGACCGATGATCTGGAGGACTGACCGATGGGCTCGGGTACCGACATGATGGCCCTGCGCAGATCCGCGCTGAGTTCGCTGGCGGACCAACCGCCCGACCAGCCGCCCGACCAGCCGCCGCTGGAGCGCCGGGCGCCGTTCGCGGGATGGGAGATCGTCCTGGGCGAGGACCTCCCCGCTCCGGTCCATCCGGAGGCGGTCGGCGCGGAGCTCGCGTCCGCGATCGTGGACCTGCTGTCCAGGAGCGGCGACCCGGCCGGCCCGGGGGCCGCCCTGGTGAGCGGTGTCCCGCGCCACTTCACGCTGGAACAGGCGCGGACCTACCACCAAGCGCTCTTCCGCGCCGTGTGGGAGGTGTTCCGGCGCCGAACAGCCCGCGGAGGCGAGGAGAGCGACTTCCGGATCAAGGTCGGTACCATCTCGGACGGTGCCATCCCGATCGAGCTCTACGGCACCAGCTGGAGCTTCAAGCGCTTCCACACCGACTGCGATGCGCTGCTCTTCTCGCACCTGTACGGTCCGGTCACCGGCTTCACCGGTGGTGAGCTGCAACTCATCGACATGCGGCCGTACCTGCGTCAGCGTTCGCTGCGCTTCGACGACGTCTTCGAGTGGTCCGACGAACTCACCGACGGCCGCAAGCCCGTGCTGCGGGCCGACCACTGCGAGTCGGCGTTGGCCGAGTGCGGAACGACCGTCGGGGCGCTGGGGCCCGATCGGATCGTCTTCGTGAACAACCTGCCGACCGCCGGAGTCCTCCACGGGGTGACGCCGGTGGCGATGACGGATCCGGAGGGCTTCCACCGGGAGTACCACCGATGCAGCGTAAAGGACCTCCGACTGTGCTGAGCAGCTTTCCCGGGCGGCGGACCGCCATCATCGCGACACTCGGCCCGGTCAGCGGGACGCGGCCCTGCCTGGAGAACGTCCTGCGGGCCGGTGTGGACGTCGTCCGTCTGAGCATGGGCAACGGCACCCGCGAGCAGCATGCGACCGCCGTGCGCGACATCCGCGAGGTGTCGGCCGACATCGGCCGGCGGGTCCTTCTGCTCGCCGACCTCCAGGGGAGGAAGAACCGGCTCGGGGCGCTCCCGGACGGCCAGGCGCAGTGGCAACCGGGCGAGGTCGTCACGCTGTGTGCCAAGCCGGTCGAGGCGGCGTCCCATCGCACCTGGACCACGCATCCGTGGCAGCCGGAGCGGCTCCGCCCTGGCGCCGAGGTGCTGATCGACGACGGTGCGATCGTCCTGGTCGTGACGGCGGCATCCGCGTCCGAGCTGCGGTGTACGGTCGTCCAGGGCGGTCCGGTGACGTCGGGCCGCGGCGTCACGATCCCGGGGGCGACCACCGTCCCCGCCGGGCTCTGCGAACGGGACGCCGACGACCTGGAGTTCGCCCGAGCACTTGGCGTCGACCTGGTGGCGCTCTCCTTCGCCGCCTCCGCCGACGACTACGCGGCGGTCCACGCGATCGCGCCCGACCAGCTGGTCATCGGCAAGGTCGAGCACCCTGACGCCCTGGCTTCGCTGCCGTCACTGGCCTCGGCCTTCGACGGTCTGATGGTGGCGCGCGGAGATCTGGCCGTCGAGATCCCGTTCGAGGACGTCCCGATGGCACAGAAGCGGATCGTGGCGGAGTGCGCCGGCCGGGGCAGGCTCTCCGTGGTCGCCACCCAGCTCCTGCACTCGATGCGCCGGAGCACCCTGCCCACCCGGGCCGAGGTGTCGGACATCGCCAATGCGGTCATCGACGGGGCCGACGCGCTCATGGTGACCGGCGAGACCGGCTACGGCCTGCATCCGGTACGCGTGGTCGAGGTCCTGCACAGGGTCATCGTTCGAGCCGAGCGCTACCGGGACGAGATCAGCGAGGCATCCGACCGCGCCGTCGCGGGTGGTCGAACCAACCCGGACACGCACGGAGGAGAGCAGTGACCGACAGCCCGATCGACGACTCCCTGGCGCACGGCTGCCTGGAAGACCTGTCCCCGGAGGCGAGGCTGCTGCTGGCGCTCGCCCGTCCGCGGTTGGAGCCGGCGCAGCAGCAACGGATCTTCCGCTTCCTGACGGCCAACGGCCAGGACCTCGACTGGGGGCTGCTGGTCGACCAGGCGTGCCGGCACGGGGTCCTGCCGCTCATCGGGCGCAATCTCCTGACGTACCGCCTGGTCCACTCCGAGGACGGGCGCAGCCTGGCTCCTTACCGCTGGATCTACGCGTACGCCTACGAGGGGAACCGGCGACGCAACCACGCGCTCGCCGACGAGTACGCCAAGGTGATCCGGGGTCTGAACGCCGGCGGTCTCGACTACGCGATCCGCAAGGGACCGGTGCTCACCGAGGGCGTCTACGGCGATGTGGGACTGCGCCGGATGGGCGATCTCGACGTGCTGCTGAGCAGGGACTCGCTGCCGGAGTTCACCTCGATCGTCGAAGGGCTGGGCTACCGGCAGGGTCATCTCTCGGGCAACGCCGAGCTGGTGGTGCCCTTCGACCGGCGGACGCAGATGGTGTGGAAGGTCAGCCTGGCCAATTCGACGCTTCCCTACCTCAAGCCGGCCCAACGTGACGACGTCGAGGTGTTCGTGCTGGATCCGTGCTTCAACGTGTTCCAGCCCGGTTCCGGGGCGGTGGTCGATCCCGCCGAGATCCTGGCCCGCGCGGTCGACGCCGTGCTCTTCGGCGAGGCGAGCCGCAAGCTCGATGCCGTGGACCAGTTCATCGACGTCTGCGTCCAACTGCACGTCGAGGCGACGACGCTGATGTACATCGAGATCGGCAAGGACCTGACGATCCTCAAGTTCCTCGATCTCGTCCAGTTGCTGAACCGGCTGTCCGGCGAACAGCTGGAAACCCTGGTGTCGCGGATCCGGCGGTACGGCTGTGTGGACAGCGTCCGCTACGCGCTGCACTACACCGGGCAGGTGTTCCCCGACGGGGTTCCGCCGGCGCTGACCGCGGAGTTCGGGCCGGCCGATCCGGATCTGCTGGAGACGTACGGCGTACTGGACGGCCGGCCCGACCGCTGGGAACAGGGCTTCGCGGATCGGTTGTTCAACCCCAGGAGGTCGCGCACGCCGAAGGCGCGAAGCACCGTGCCGGGCCCACGGGCCGTGGTGTGACGCGGCTCGGGGACGGGACGGTGCGGGGATGCCGATGACGACGCGCGCTGCGAGGCGACCACCACCGCCGCCGGCCGAGACGCCGCCACCGGTGCCCGGCGGACGGGCCCGAGCCCGCTCGTTGGCCGCCCTCGTCCGGAACGGCTTGCGACCGTACCGACGCGAACTCGTGTCCCTGATGGCCCTGCAGCTCGTGCAGACGGTCGCCCTGCTCTACCTGCCGAGGCTGAGCGCCGACATCATCGACGACGGCGCGCTCGGTGCCGACCCGGCCTTCGTCCTGCGGCGGGGAGGCCTCATGCTCGTCGTCTCCCTCCTCCAGGTCGGCTGCGCGTTGGGCGCCGTCGGGCTGGGCGCGCGGATCGCGATGGCGGTCGGCCGCGACATCAGGGCGGAGGTCTTCCAGCGGGTGCAGGGCTTCTCCTCCCGTGAGGTCGGCAACTTCGGTACGGCGTCGCTCATCACCCGTACCACCAACGACGTCCAGCAGGTCCAGAACCTGGTGTCGGCGGCACTGACCGGCCTCGTCGCCGCACCGATCACGGCCGTCGGCGGTGTCCTCCTCGCTCTCGGACAGGACGTGCCGATGGCCCTGGCCCTGTTCGCCGTGGTCCCGCTGCTCGGTCTGCCCGTGGCCCTGGTCGTGCGCCGACTGCGGCCGCACTTCGCCGGCATGCAGCGGGGCATGGACGTGGTGAACCGGGTCCTGCGGGAGCAGGTCACCGGAATCCGGGTGATCCGCGCGTTCGCGCGGGACGAGTTCGAGCGGCAGCGGTTCACCCGGGCCAACGCGGAGCTCACCCACCACTCGGTGCGGGCCGGCCTGTTGACGTCCTCGATGTTTCCACTGGCGGCGACGCTGGTGAACCTGTTCGGCGTGGTGCTGCTCTGGCTGGGGGCGTACCGGATCCGGGACGGCGGCCTCCAGGTCGGCGCACTCACCGCCTTCCTCGGGTACTTGACGCTCATCCTGGTCGCCGTGATCACCGCCACCTTCACGCTCATGGCGGTACCACGGGCCGAGATCTGCGCCGCACGCATTGCCGAGGTCCTCACCACCGAGTCCAGTGTCCGGCCGGCCGGGCAGCCCCTCCACGCCCAGCCGCGGCCGGGACACCTTGAGCTGCGCGGCGTCTCCTTCCGCTACGCGGGCGCCCAGGAGGCCGTTCTGCGCGACGTGGACCTCACCGCGGCGCCGGGCGAGACGACGGCCGTCGTGGGATCGACCGGCAGCGGGAAGAGCACACTGCTCGGGCTCGTGCCGCGACTCGCCGACGCGACGGCCGGTCAGGTGCGCGTGGGGGGCGAGGACGTACGGGACCTGGACCAGTCGGTGCTGCGTCGTTCGGTCGGTCTCGTACCGCAGAACGCCTCGCTGGTCTCCGGTTCGATCGCTTCGAATCTGCGCTTCGGGCGGCCCGACGCCACGGACGAGGAGCTCTGGAACGCACTCGCGGTCGCGCAGGCGAAGGAGTTCGTCGAGGCGCTGGACGAGGGCCTCGACACACCGGTCGCGCAGGGCGGCACCAACTTCTCCGGTGGGCAGCGACAACGGCTCGCGATCGCCAGGGTGCTGGTGCACCGTCCGCAGATCTATCTGTTCGACGACGCGTTCTCGGCGCTCGACTCCACCACCGAGGCGCGGCTGCGCGCGGCCCTGGCCGTGGAGGCGGCCGGCGCCGCGGTCGTCGTGGTGGCACAGCGGGTGGCAACGGTGCGGCACGCGGACCGCATCGTCGTCCTGGATGCCGGGGCGGTGGTCGGTACCGGGACTCACGACGCGTTGCTGGCCTCGAATCCGGTGTACCGCGAGATCGTCGCATCCCAGCTGGACGAGGAGCAGACGACGTGAGCGCCGGACGGTCGAAGAAGGCCCGGACCGCGTCGGGTACGCCCACGGGCCCGCCGCGGGGCGAATTCCTGGCCACCGCGCGTCGGTTGCTGGAACTGGTGGGCCTGCAAAGGCCGTTCGTGCTGATGCTCGTCCTCGGGCTCGCGAGCATCACGCTGAACGTGGCCGGACCCCTGCTGTTGGGGCGCGCCACCGACCTGATCGTGGCGATGGCAACGGCGCCGCGGCCGTCGGGCTCCGGCCCGGGGCAGGGCGGCGGCGGCCTCGCCCCCGTGGCCGGGGTCCTCTCGCTCGCACTCGGTGTGTACGGCCTCTCCGGGCTCTGCTGGGTACTGCAGGGCCGACAGGCGACCAAGGCCATCCAGCGTTCCGCCTACCGGCTCCGTTCGGACGCCGAGGCGAAGTTGGCCCGGCTTCCGCTCGCCTACTTCGACACGCACCGGCGCGGCGAGGTCCTCAGCCGGATCACGCACGACGTCGACAACATCGTCCAGACCCTGCAGCAGACCCTCAGCCAGCTGACCAATTCGGTGCTGCTGATCCTGGGCCTGGTGGTGGTGATGCTCCGGCTGTCCCCACTGCTCGCGGTGATCGCCCTCATGGTGGTGCCGGCGGCGATGACGGCCACCGCGCTGCTCGGCCGACGGGCGCAACCCCGCCTCACCGAGCAGTGGAACGCGATGGGCCGGCTGAACGCCCACGTCGAGGAGATGTACGCCAGCCACACCCTGGTCAAGGCGTTCGACCAGGGCGAGCGATCGGCGGCAGTCTTCCGGGAGCACAACGAGGCCGTGTTCAGATCCGCCTACCAGGCACAGCTGTTCAGCGGAAGCAGCCAGCCGGTGATGACCTTCGTCAACAACCTGGGCTATGTCGTGGTCGCCGTGGTCGGCTGCCTGCGGGTGATCTCCGGAACGATGTCGATCGGCGACGTCCAGGCGTTCATCCAGTACGCGCGGCAGCTCAGCGGACCACTGACCCAGGTGACCAGTCTCGCCGGGGTGGTGCAGTCGGGCGTCGTCTCGGCCGGCCGGGTCTTCGAGCTGCTGGACGCCGTCGAGGAGACGCCGGACGCCGTCGAACGAGGGCAAGTCGTGGGTCGGGGGCTGATCCGCTTCGAGTCGGTCGGCTTCAGGTACGAGCCGAAGAGCCCGCTGATCGAGGACTTCTCGCTGACGGTCGAGCCCGGGAGGACGATCGCCGTGGTCGGGCCCACGGGCGCCGGCAAGACGACCCTGGTCAACCTGCTGCTGCGCTTCTACGACGTCACCGGAGGGCGGATCACGCTCAACGGAGTCGACCTCAGGGAGCTGCAGCGCGCCACTCTGCGGCGTCACATCGGCGCGGTGCTCCAGGACACCTGGCTCTTCGAAGGATCGATCGCGGACAACATCGGGTACGGCCGGGAGGGCGCCACCCGGGAGCAGATAGAGCTGGCTGCCAGGTCCGCCCACGCGGACCACTTCATCCGCACGCTGCCGGACGGGTACGACACCGTACTCGACGGCGAGAACGCCGGGATCAGCGCGGGGGAGAGCCAGTTGATCACCATCGCCCGGGCGTTCCTGGCCGACCCGGCGATCCTGGTGCTCGACGAGGCCACGAGCGCGGTGGACACGCGGACCGAGCTGCTGGTCCGACGGGCCATGGCGCGGCTGAGCGAGGGGCGCACCTGCTTCGTGATCGCCCACCGGCTGTCCACGGTGCGCGACGCGGACGCCATTCTCGTCCTGCAGAACGGCTCGATCGTGGAACAGGGACGGCACCCGGAGCTGCTCGCCGCCGGTGGCGCGTACGCCCGTCTGTACCGGGCGCAGTTCGCCCAGCCGGGTGCGGACCTTCCCCGGTAGGGCGGGTCCGGTGGATCGTGGCGGACCCGCAGAGATCTACCGGACCCGCAGGAATCCACCGGACGAGCCCTGGCCCTGGACCAAGGACATGACGCGACAGCCGGTCGCCGGTCGCTCCCGGCCCGCGCCGCACCCGCGTTGAACGGAGGAGGACATCCATGGAGCACCCCGTCGACACCGGCGTCCCAGCGGGCCGGTCTCGAAGCGCCGGACTGCACCGGCTGCCGATGCTCGCCGACGAGGCGCCGTCGGCGGTCCGCCGTGCTCTGAGGGGGACCGAGCGCGCGGGCCGGGGCGGGGAAACGAGGACCGTCTGGGCCCGCGTCAGTGAGCTGGCGGCCGAGGACGCAGGCCGCGTCGCCGTGGTGGCGGATTCGGAGGAGATCACCTACCACCACCTGTGCGTCCGGGTCCGTCAGATCCGTGCAGCCCTCCTCGGCGAAGGGTGCGGCTCCGCCGACCGGATCGCCGTCGCCGGCCCCCGGGGCGCGGACACCGTCGCCGTGTTCCTGGCCGTCGAGAGCCTGGGTGCGACGTACGTGCCGATCGATCCCGGGTGGCCCGAGGCCCGGCTGGCGGAGGTGCTGGAGAACGCCCGGCCCCGATGCCTGTTCCTGCTCGACGCCCTGTCGGGGGCGGCCGGGAGTCCGCTCCGCGCGGCGGCGGCCGAGGCCTCCATCGCGGTGCTGACGCCACCGGGGTCCACAGCCGAGGCGCCGTTGTTCGCGCCGTCGTTCGCGCTGTCGACCGAACCGCCGGACGACGAGGCGCGCTATGTCATCCACACCTCCGGAACCACCGGCCGGCCGAAGGGGGCGGTGGTGGAGCAGCTCGGGATGATGAACCACCTCCGGTCGATGGTCGGCGCGCTGCGGCTGACAGCAGCGGACCGGGTCGCCTTCACCGCGCCGCCGGTCCACGTCATCTCCGTCTGGCAGATGCTCGCCGTCCTGCTCGTGGGCGGGTCCGTCGTGGTGGTTCCCGAGGCGGACCTCCGGTTCGCCCGCCGCCTCGTGGGCTACGCCGAGAGCCGGGGGATCACCGTGATGGAGCTGGTCCCCACCGTGGTCGGCTGGATCGTGCGGGACGCGCAGGCGGCCCGCCGCTCCGGCCCGACCCTGCCCGACCTGCGATGCCTCGTCTCGACGGGTGAGCGGCTCGACCCCGGGCTGGCGGCGGCGCTCCTACGAGCGCTTCCGCGGACCGACCTCCTCAACGCCTACGGGGCGAGCGAGTGCTCCGACGACGTCGCGCTCCACCACGTGAGGCCGGCGGACCTGGCCCTGCCGCAGCTTCCGGCCGGTGGCCCCCTACCCGGCATAGCCCTCTATCTGCTGGTCAGGGAAGACGGCGGATGGAGGGCGGCAAAGCCCGGCGAAGCAGGAGAGCTGTGGGTGGGCGGGTGCGCTGTGGGGGCGGGCTACGTCAACGACCCGGAGCTCACCGGTGCATCGTTCTTCGTCGACGAGTTCGACCCCCGCTCACCCACCGGCAGGCTCTACCGCACGGGGGACACGGCCTACTTCGCCGATGGGCTGGTCCACTGCACCGGGCGCGCCGACCGGCAGGTCAAGCTCGCCGGCGTCCGCGTCGAGCTGGACGAGGTGGAGGCCGCCGTCTCCGGAATACCCGGTGTGACGGAGTGCGCGGTGGTCGCGGAGGGCGCCGGAAGCGAGGCACGGCTCGTCGCCTATTACGCGGCGGAGCCGGGGACGCTTCAGGACGACCTGTTCGCATCGCTGCGGTCGAGCCTGCCGAATCCGATGCTTCCGCGGCGCTGGGTGCGGCTGCCGGGCCTCCCCCGGAACGGGAACGGCAAGGTCGACTACCGCTCGCTCCACCAGCCGTCCGGGTAGCGGGGGCGCAAGCGTGCGGCCACCAGGTCGTGACACCACCGTGAGCCCGCTCACCGGCAGGCCTCGCCCGTGGTGGTGCCGGAGAGGGATTCGGGCCAGTGGTTGGTCCGGCTCAGGTCGCAGATGCGGTCGGCGGTCCGGTCCGCGTCCGTGGGCCACAGCCGTGCCCCGTCGCTGGCGGCGGTGAGGAGCGTGCTCTGGTCGGGGCTGAAGGCGGCCGTGTGCACGGCTCTGGTGTGACCGACGAGCAGCGCCGTGACCTGCCGTGATGCCACGTCCCACAGGCACACCGTGCCGCTGGCGTCCGTGCTGGCCAGCGTGCGGCCGTCGGCGCTGAAGGCGACGGAGAAGACGGTGTTGACGTGCCCGGTGAGGGTGGCGACCGCCCGGCGCTGCGCCACGTCCCACAGGCGCACGGTGGCGTCGGAGCTGCCGGTGGCCAGGGTGCGGCCGTCGGGGGAGAAGGCCAGGGAGGCGATGGCGTTGGTGTTCTCGGACAGCACGGCGAGGGTGCGGTGCGTGGCCAGGTCCCACAGGCGCACCGTCCCGTCGTACCCGGCGGTGGCCAGCGTGCGGCCGTCGGGGGAGAAGACGGCCTTGGCGACCAGGCTGGTGTGCCCCTGGAGGACCGCTGTCGTCTGGTGGGTCGCCACGTCCCACAGGCGCACGGTCGTGTCGAGGCTGCTGGTGGCCAGGGTGCGGCCGTCGGGGGAGAAGGCGACGCTCGACACCTGGTCGGTGTGGCCTTCGAGGGTGGCCACCGGGCGGCCTGACGCGGCGTCCCACAGGCGTGCCGTGCGGTCGGAGCTCGCGGCGGCCAGCAGGAGGCCGTCCGGGGAGAACGCCAGGTGCATGATGCCCTGGCCGTGCGCCGCGAAGGTCACGGCGGGGCGCAGCGGAGCGGTGGTCCACGTGGTGACGGAGCCGTCGGTGTGGCCGATGGCGAGGGTCCGGCCGTCGGGGGCGTAGGTGGCGACGGTCGCGAGGGTGTCCAGGTCGTTCGTCGCGCTGAAGGTGGCGGCGATCTGGCGGCTCCTGAGGTCCCACGTGTGGACGATGTTGTCTGTGGCGGTGGTGGCCAGCTCGTTGCCGTCGGGGGAGAGCGCCAGCGCGGGGGCGGATGTGTTGGTCTCGTGGAGGGTGGCGGTCAGCCGGCGCTCGGCCACGTCCCACAGGGCGACCGTGTTGTCCTGGCCGATCGTGGTCAGGGTGCGGCCGTCGGCGGTGAACGCGGCCTGGCTCACCTCCTGCGTGTGCCCGTCGAGGACGGCCGTGGTGTCGTGCGACGCCACGTCCCACAGCCGCACGGCGCGGTCGGCGCCGGCGCTGGCCAGGGTGCGGCCGTCGGGGCTGAAGGCGACCGTGCCGACGGCGCCGGTGTGGCCGGTCAGGGTGGCGAGCTCGCGGTGGGTGGTGGTGTCCCACAGCTTCACGGTGTGGTCGGCGCCGCTGGTGGCCAGGGCGCGGCCGTCGGGCGCGTACGCCACCGCCCGTACGGCACCGGTGTGACCGGTGAGCGTCGTGAGGGCGCGCTGGGACGCCACGTCCCACAGCCGGGCGGTCTGGTCGTACCCGGCGGTGGCCAGGGTGCGGCCGTCGGGCGAGAACGCCGCCGAGGAGACGGCGCCGGTGTGGCCGGTGAGGATGCCCGTCGTGCGGTCGGAGGCGACGTCCCACAGCCGTACGGTGCGGTCGGCGCCGGCGCTGGCCAGGGTGCGGCCGTCGGGGCTGAAGGCGACGGTGTTGACGATGCCGGTGTGGCCGGTCAGGGTGGCGAGCATGCGGTGCGTGGTGGTGTCCCACAGCTTCACGGTGTGGTCGGCGCTGCCGGTGGCCAGGGTGCGGCCGTCGGGCGCGTACGCCACCGCCGTCACGGTGCCGGTGTGACCGGTGAACTGGTTGGAGGAGTAGGCGGCGTAGGCGCTCAGCAGGCTGCCGCGGGCCTCGGTGGTGCGGGCCGTCCGGTAGCCCTCCAGCGCGACCAGCGCCGCGGCCTCGGGCTGCGTTTCGAGGAGTTGCCTGGATTGGGCGGCCCGTTCGCGGGAGACCGCGACGCGGCGCTGCGCGTCGGACTGCTCCCTCTGGACGAACGCGGTCACCGCCAGCACCAGGGAGAGCACGGTCAGGACGGCCAGCGCCACGACCGTCCGGCGCCGGCGGCGGCCACGCTGGCCGTCCGCCGCGGTGCTGGCGTCCAGGAAGGCGGACTCCAGCCGGTTGAGCGCCGCGCCGCGGGTCCGGGACCAGCCCCAGGCGGTGGCGAGCTGCGCTCCCCGGTACAACGCGCCCGGGTCGCGCTGGAGTTCGTGCCAGGTCAGGGCGGCCTGGGTGAGCCGGCGGTGTGTCCGCAGGGCCTCGCGGTCGACGTCGAGCCAGTGGCGCAGCCGCGGCCAGGCGCGGATGACCGCTTCGTGGGCGACGTCGACGGTGCCGTCGGCCAGGACGATCAGGCGGGCGGCGGCGAGCCGGTGCAGGAGGTCGTCGACGGTCGCGGCGTCGGCGAGGCCGTCGAGTTCCTTCCGGGCCAGGCGGCGGCGGGTGTCCTCGGTGCCCTCGCCCGGGGCGGTGAGCCGGAGGAACAGCAGCCGCATGGCCTCCTGGTGGCCCGGCGGGAGAGCGGCGTACATGGCCTCGGCGGTCTGGGTGATGGCTCCCCGCATGCCGCCGGTGGCCCGGTAGTCGGCCAGCCGCAGGACGGCCCCGCGGTGCCTGGTCCAGGTCTCGCGCATCGCGTGGGCCACCAGCGGCAGGGCGCCGGGCTGGCCGGTGGCCTCCGCGAGGACGGCCTCCAGCAGGTCGGGGTCCACCACGACGCCCGCTCGGGCCGCGGGTTCGACGACGATGTCCCGCAGCTCGGCCCGGGTGGGTGCGCCGACCGGCAGTTGGGCGCCGGAGCGGAGGGCGGCGGCCAGGGCGGGGTGGGCGAGGCAGCGGTCGTAGAAGTCGGCGCGCACGCTGATGACGACCCGTACCCGGGCCTCGGCCGCGCCTACTCCGGCTGATCCGGCCCCGGCCGTCCCGTCGACGGCCGTGCGGTCGCCGGCCGTCCAGGCCAGGCAGGCCAGGACCGCCTCCCGCTCCCCGGCGTCCGCGCAGGTGGTGAAGAGCTCCTCGAACTGGTCGACGACGAGGACGACGCGCCGGTCGGCGGGCTGCGTGACCAGCCAGGTGTCCAGCGCGATCCCCAGGGCCGCGGGCTCGTCGGCCAGCGCGCGGGACAGCGCCTCCGCGTCACCGCCCGTCAGGGCGCAGACCGCCAGGGCCAGCGCCCGTAGCGGGTGGTCGCCGGGGACCAGCGGCGCGGTGTGCCAGGACTCGTCGAGCCGGGGGAGCAGCCCGGCCCGCAGCAGCGAGGACTTGCCGCTGCCGGAGGCGCCGACGACCGCCGTCAGCCGGTGGTCACCCACGTGCCGGACCAGGTGGCTCACCAGTTCCGAGCGGCCGAAGAAGATGTCGGCGTCCCCCGTGCCGAACGCGGCCAAGCCCAGGTACGGGCAGGGAGCGGGGTCGCCCCCGTCCGTGCGGTCCTCATCGCCGTCCTGCGCCGTGGCGGACGGCCCTTGGAGGGCACGGGAAGCCGCCAGCCAGCGGGCCTCCCACTCCGCCTTCTCCCCGCCGCACACCCGCGCGTAGGCGAGCACCACGGCCAGCGACGGCAGGCGCTCGCCCTTCGCCGCCTCCGCCAGCGTGCTGGCCGAGTAGTGCGACTCCTTCGCCAGCGCGCGGTAGCTCGGTGCGCCCGACCGGTCCCGCAACTGGCGCAGCTCCCAGGCGAGCCGCTCCACCGGACCGGCCTGCGGATCGACGAACCCCTCCGGTCTGCCCAGTCGGGCCTTGCGCCGTGTCCCGTTCGGCCGCGTGTCCACGTTCACCACCCTTGGCAGGCCCCTCCCGCCCCCTCACATCGTTGTCCGACTTGAATGTCCTGCCCAGAGGGCTCTTTCGGACAATGCGCCGCCGCTGCAGAGTTCTCGGCAACGGGGGGTTCGCCGGAACACCTCGTGGCGTTCGGGGGACGGGCCCGTGGGCGCCGGGTGGACCCCGGGGCGGCGGCCCCCGGGGCCCCGCGGGGGGGGGGGGGGGGCGCGACGCGCCGCCCCCGCGGAGGCGCCGCCGC
>NZ_JBHWIJ010000016.1:53815-55922 GCF_042732255.1 Kitasatospora sp. NPDC059803
TCTCACCCTCGCTTTGGGGGGGAGTTGTTTTTTTTCAAACCCCCCCGCTCCCACCCCCCGGCCCCCCCCCCCCGGGCCCCCCCGCGCGGGCCCCCCCGCTCAAATCGGCACCTGCGCGGAGGACCCGTCGTCAGCGCGAAAGGCATCCGCCGCTTGCCGGCACACCTGTGACGCAGCTCACTGGAACTGCTTCGCGGTGGCCGGACAACCAGAGGTGTGGACTATTCGCTGCACGAACGGATCAGAGCCGGGGACCCGGGCGCCTTCCGGCAGTTGTTCCAGGAGCACTCGCGCGCGGTTCTGGCACACGCGGTCCGGGTGAGCGGGGATCGCGCCGGTGCCGAGGACGTCATGGCGGTGGTCTTCCTGGAGGCCTGGCGCCTGCGGGACAAGCTTCGCGACGAAGGGGCCACTCCTCGCCCGTGGTTGATGGGCATCACCGTCAACGTGCTGCGCAACCGGGCCAGAGCCGCCCGCCGGCACGCGGCCGCCCTCGCCCGCATGCCGATCGCCGAACCCGCCCCGGACTTCGCCGACGAGCTGGTCGGCCGGCTCGCCGACCGCGATCAGCTGCTGGCCGCCAAGACGGCGTTGGAGAAACTCCGTCGTGGGGAGCGCGAGGTGTTCTCGCTGTGCGTGTGGGCGGACCTCAGCTACCCCGAGGCCGCCGAGGCCCTCGGCATCCCGGTCGGCACGGTGCGCTCCAGGCTCTCCAGGGCCCGGACCCGGCTGCGTGCCCTGGCCGACAAGGAACTGCGGCAGGCCTCGAAAACTCGCCGGGAACCCCTGCGGGCAGCCGGACAAGTACAGGGTGGCCGGATGGTTCCGGCCCGGTCGAACAAGGAGTGAAGCAGATGACCAGCATCCCGCAGCGGCGGCAGCCGCTCGATGACACGGAGCTGAGGCACCTGCTGCCGGCGGCCGGAGCACCTGCCGTCCCGCTCGGCCGGCAGCGCCAGATCGAGGAGTTCCTGATGAACGAGATCACCCGTACCACCGAAGCCGCAGTGCCGGTCCGCCCCGAGGCCAGGAAGCGTCGGCGGCTGCTGATCGCCGTACCCACCACGGTGGCGGCCCTCGCCCTCGCCGCCACCGTGGCGGCCACCACGCTCGGCAGCCCGGGAGCAACCCCCGCGGGCAGTGAGCGCATCTCCGCGCCCGTCATCCAGGTCTCGGCGGGCGACACCGCAGGCCTGGCCGGCGCCGTGGAGCGGATCTCGCTGGCCGCCAAGGCCGCGCCGGACGTCGTCCTGCGCCCGGGGCAGTACGTCTACATCGAGAGCACCGTCTCCCACCTCGCGGGCTCCGTCGACCTCAGCAGCGGCACGTCGAAGGTGTGGGTCGAGAAGCCCCACCAGCGGCAGATCTGGCACTCGGCCGACGGCCGCACGGGCTGGCTCACCGAAGAGGGCAAGTCCCCGGAAGGCGGCGCGGCACTCTCGGCGGACAGCGGCAACCACCTGAACGCACCCTCCTACGACTACCTGCGCACCCTGCCCACCGACCCGCAGGAACTGCTGCAGAAGATCTACACCGAGACCAAGGGAAGCGGCAGCGGGCCGGACCAGCAGGCGTTCGTCACCATCGGCGACCTGATCCGCGAGCAGGCCGTCCCCGGCGAGCTCGCCGCTGCGCTCTACCAGGCTGCGGCCCGCATCCCCGGTGTCGTCCTCGTCGACAGCGCCACCGACGCCGCCGGGCGCACCGGCATCGCGATCGCCCGTACCAACACCGCCACCGGCTCCCGAGACGAGATCATCTTCGACCGCAGCTCCTACACCTTCCTGGGCGAGCGCAGCGTCCAGGTCACCGAGGTCTCCGGGGTCAAGCCCGGCACCGTCATCGCGAACACCGCCGTCCTCAAGCGCGCCGCCGCCGACGCCCCGGGCCGCCAGCCGGGCAACGCCCAGGCCTGACCGCACCCGCACGTCGCTCCGCGCGTCGCTCCGGCCCTCGTTCTCGGGCCGGGGCGGCGGGCGGAGCCGTGTGAACGGAGTCGGACAGAGAGCTCTAGTAGGGCTTGGTCAGGTCTGTGCGGTAGTGGCGTGTCTGTTGGTGGGTTGTGTCGTTGGTGGTGTGTGACACCTGAGGAGATGGCCGGGGTCCG
>NZ_JBHWIJ010000017.1:0-26268 GCF_042732255.1 Kitasatospora sp. NPDC059803
GACCCCGGCCATCTCCTCAGGTGTCACACACCACCAACGACACAACCCACCAACAGACACGCCACTACCGCACAGACCTGACCAAGCCCTACTAGTGTGCTCCTGAGTGACTGTCACCCCGACCGAGGAGTAGCGCATGGCCGGCTCCAAGACGTTCACCGCGATCGCCGATCACTACCGGCAGGCGATACTCACCGGCGAACTCGTTCCAGGCGAGAAACTCCCGACCAACAGGGAGATGTGCCAGCGGTGGAACGTCGCAGCGGCAACCGTCAGCAGGGCCTTGAACCAGCTGATGGTGGAAGGGCTCATCAGGACGAGTCCGCGTGGCACGTTCGTCGCGGACGAGGTGACGTCGACCGCGACGGGACGGGACCGGCTGACCACGGTCCAGCGGCTCAGGTCCAGCCTGATGGAGGGCGAAACCAGCCGGGTCACGGCCGCCGAGCTGGTGGTGCCCCCGTTGTACGTGCAGGACATCTTCAACCTTGATCCCGGCGATCAGCTGGTCAGGCGCGAGTACATCGCGGGCCGGGGCCGGAGCCGGACCATGCTGGCGGTCGTCTGGTACCCGGCGCACTTCGCCGCGCTGGTGCCGGATCTGCTCTCGACGGCGCCCGGCAAGAACGCGGGTCTCACTGCGAAAGTGCTCGACGCTTCCGGCCGGACGATCACGCATGCCCGGGATGACATGCATGCCCGGGAGTGCGATGCCCGAGAGGCATCGGCCCTGGGTCTTCGCGTGGGATCCCCGGTCCTGGGCGGGGTGCATCGCTGGTCGGACGACGAGGGCGTGATCGAGTTCGGCCTCTGGGTCGTCCCGACCCGAGTCACGGTCGGCTACGAGTACGGCGCCTGAGCCCCCGACACCTGCGCCACCGACAAACGCATAAGCCGCCCCGGCCCCGTAGGCCGGGGCGGCTTCCTCGAATGATC
Source organism: Kitasatospora sp. NPDC059803 (assembly GCF_042732255.1). NCBI lineage: Bacteria > Bacillati > Actinomycetota > Actinomycetes > Kitasatosporales > Streptomycetaceae > Kitasatospora > Kitasatospora sp. NPDC059803. The sequence continues at coordinate 937 of NZ_JBHWIJ010000017.1, forward strand.
GGTCCCGTCTCGGTCAGGGGGAGTCCGGCCTGGGGATGCGGACGTTGGCGGAGCGGAGCCTGGTCTCGACCAGCGCGACCAGCCGGGCCTCGGCCGATCCCTGTTCTTCGCCGTGGTGGGCGATCAGCTGGTACCGGGTCGCGGCTTCGGTGCGGGCTTGGAGGCCGGTCACGATCTTCAGCTGGGCGGGGTTGGCGAGGAAGTGGTCGGCCGCGGCGGTCGCGAGTTCGGCGATGCGCGGGTCGTCCGGCTCCCAGGCCGCGGCTTCGGCGCCGCGCTTGAGCAAGGCGACGAACCGGCTGTCCAGCAGGGCGTGTTCGACATGGGTGAGGTAGTCGTCGAAGCCTTCCGGGACCAGGGCCCTGGCCAGCACCCAGCCCTCCCTGGTGGCCGCCGCCTCGTCCGGGGTGAAGCCGAGGTCGGCCATCCGCTCCAGCAGTGCCACGGCGCGGTCGGGCAGCAGCGCCCGGTCGCCGTCGGTGAGCCGGTGCAGGGTGTCGCGCCGCGCGGTCAACTCCTCGATCCGCTCGGTGAGTTGACGTTCGACGTCGGCGAGCTTGGCGGTGAACAACGCGGCGTCGGCGTCGAGCAGGGGCCCGGTCTCGGCCAGCGGCACCCCGGCGGCGGCCAGCGTCCGGATCTGCACCAGCCGCAACAGGTCGGCCGATCCGTACCGCCGGTATCCGGAGCTGTCGCGTTCCGGCTCCTCGGCCAGGCCGAGCTTGTGGTAGTGCCGCACCGTCTTCACCGTGATGCCGACGAATGCCGCCGCCTGCCCGATCGTGACTCCGTTCATCCGCCAATCCTGCCCCGTATTCGAACTCGGCGGCTACGCACGCCACATCAGTCCGTCGGCCGGGACGGATCGGCCGGCCCGCCGCAGAACACCTCGTCGACGAGCCTGTGCATCGCCTGCTGGAACGCCCCGCCGATGGACAGGTCGGCGTCGTCCACGCAGTTCAGCGCGGCGGTCAGGGTCCGGCTGCCGTCGGGCGTGCTGTACATCAGCGCCGCGTGGCCCACGGCGGCGCCGTTGTGGGAGACGACGGTGGCGCCGCCGTCCGTCGTCACCACGAACACGCCCAGGCCGTAGTCCATGTTCGGGATGCCCGTCGGGTGCGGGGTGCACATCTGCGCCAGCAGCGGGGCCGGCAGGAGCCTGCCGCCCAGCAGTGCGGAGATGAACGTGTGGAGATCCCGGGTGGTGGAGATCATGTCGCCGCCGCTGGAGATCCAGGAGGGGTTCTGGCGGGTGATGTCGATCGTCCTCTGCTCGCCGGCGTCCTCGTACCGGTAGTAGGCGTGGGCGTGCGGTTCGGGGATCTCCGACGAGGCGCCCGGCAGCACGGTGCCCGACAGCCCGAGCGGCCCCAGGACCAGCCGCTGCATCTCCTCGGCGACCGGGCGGCCGGTGACCTTCTCGATCAGCAGCCGGGCCAGCACGTAGTTGGTGTTGGAGTAGCTCCAGCCCGCCCCCGGCTCGAACCGGGCCGGCCTGGACAGCGCCAGCCGTACCAGCTCCTGCGGCCGGTAGGTCTTGAACCGGTTGTCCATCCACTCCCTGCCCGTGGTGCCGTAGGGGATGGGGATGCCCGGCGCGACCGTCCCGTCGGCGTAGACCTCGCCGGTGTGGTTGAACACCCCGCTGGTGTGCTGCAGCAGCATCCGCACCGTGATCCGCCCGTCCAGCCCGAACTCGGGCAGGTAGTGCGCCGCCGGGGTGTCCAGCCCGACCTTGCCCTCGGCCACCAGTTGCAGCACCAGGGTCGCGGTGAAGGTCTTGGTATTGCTGCCGATCCGGACGTGCCCGTCCGTCGGCGGCTTCGCGGCCCCGCCCAGTTCGGCCGCCCCGGCGCTGCCGACCCACGCGCCCCGCTCGTCGTGCACGCGCAGCGACACCCCGGTGAAACCGGAGTCGACGATCTCCTCGATCGCCTTCTGCAGTTCCGGGCGGTCGGTCCGCAGGGTGCTCTCGTCCTGGTCGGAAGGGCCGGAAACGGGGAGTGACATGGTGGTGTGCTCCTTCGCATCGGTGACGCCCGGGTCGGCGTCGCGCCGTTGCGAGGAGCTTGAGCCCTGACCCAGGGTCAACCTCAACGGTGATCTGGCTCACAGGCGGGCGGGGGCTCGGTCGTCCGTGTCGCCGCCGGCGTCGCGTCCGGCGCGCCTTGCGCCGCACACCGGGCACAGGCGCGGGCCACTGTCACACGAGCAGCGCCTCGAACTCCGGAAGTCGGCCGAACAGGTCGGGGAGGCCGCGCAAGCCGTTGCGCACGGACTCGTGCGACAGCGCGAGGTCAGGGCCGGTGCTCGACTCGACACCGGCGAGGCACCGGAGGATGTTCCACCTCGTGTGCCCCAGCCAGCCGCCGATCATGAACACGAACCAGCTCGGACCTGGCGGCGGCAGCGCTCCGCCCCCCGCGACATAGCCGTCGAGGACCGAGCGGAAGACGGCGGGCTCGATGTGGTCGAAGCCAGGCCCCTTCGCGAGGCTCAGCGCGGTCGAGCCGAGCTCACCGGACAGGTCGAGCATTCCCGAGAGCTCCCAGTCGAGCACCACCGGCCGACCCTCCCGAGCGAGCAGGTTCCACGGGTGGATGTCCTTGTGGGTCAGCACGACGGGGCCCGGCCGTTCGCAGGTGTCGACGAAGTGGGCGATCGCGAGGAACGTCTCGACGCGAGAGGCGAGTTCGTCGGCCCACGGTTGTCCGGTCGCCGCCGCCCGCGCGGCGAGCTCGGGCCAGTCCCGTGACGTCGGTTCCTCGATCGGCACATGGGTCCACGCGACGTCGAGCGCGTGGATGCGCGCGAGGATCTCACCGATCTCGAACGCGTACGCCGCCGACACCGGTGCTTCGGGCACCTTCTCTCCCTCGACCCATCGGTGCACGAGCGTGTGCTGGCCGGCCGAGATCGGCTCCGGCATCGGGATGCCGGCGGCGAAGGCCGCCCGCTCAAACCTGAACACGTCCTCGACGCGATAGGTCCAGCGGCGGTCGACGAGGTTCAACTCCTTCACCGCGAACGACCCTTGGTCGGTGTCGAGCCGGTACATCCGGTTGGCGAACCCGCCGTGGACACGGATCATCGGTCCGATCGGCACGCCGAGATGCGAAAGGTTCACCCACGCATGCTAGGGGCCGGCAGTCATCGATGCACCGGACTTTCCCGCGCCATGGTGCGGAGGTGCTGCGGAGGTGCTGCGGAGGGTGCTCAACCCGCACGCCGAGCGAGAGGCAGCGGCGGTAGGAGCGGGAGTGCCGAAGGCCGGACCGTCCCGGTGTCGCCGCAGGTCACAGACCCGTGCCGACTGCCGCGCCGGCCCCGCCGGGCGCGTTGCCGGGCGGGGCGGGTGTCGGTTGCCGACCGTGCGCAGCGCGGTCTGCCCGGGTGGGGGTCAGGCGGCGTCGTTGCCCGTCAGACAGAAGTTCTTGTCGGCGACGTGTTCGGTCAGGTACCCGGCGGTGATGAGGGCGGCGACGTCGTACGTGCCCGGGATGTCGCCCGGCTTCAGGGTCGGGTCGAGCCATTGCTGGAGTCCGTTGCCCGGCTGGGAGAACGCGCCCGCGATGTGCCCCTGCTGGACCTGGAACGGCTTCTGCACCTCGAAGCAGTGGTAGTTGTCCTCGCCTCCGTTGAGGGAGTCCGGCGGAAGGGCGCGCTGGGGGAACGGCGTGCCGCCGGGGGCGAGGAACGAGCCGTAGGCGCTGTTCCCGAAGCGGTCCAGCTTCTGGTGCTCCGTCATGCTCTGTACGGCCATGTCGAGGGTGCCGTTGTTGTCGGTGAAGCCGTTGTTGTCCGGGTACTTCCACCCCCTCCAGTCCCGGTACCAGTCCAGGAAGCGCACCGGCGTCACTCCGCCCAGCCGGTCGTAGCCCGCCAGCAGCTTGGTCACCACGGAGTCCGTCGGCAGGGTGACCGGGCCGAGTTCCTTCCGGGTGCAGAGGTAGTCCTCGGCGCCGGCGTCGCGGACCTTGGGGACGCCCGCGCACTCCGTGATCGGCACCCCTCGGGAGGCGGAGGACTGGGCGGCGGCGGTGCCGGTGGCGGCCAACCCCGTCAGGGGTAGGGCGACCGCCAGCGAGAGGGCGGCGAGAGCGGGGGTGCGCATGGGTGGGCGACTCCGTTCGGGGGGCGGGGCGGGGAGGGCTGCGGCCATCGGCTCGTACGGCGGACCGTGTGCCCGCTGGACCCGCGCACAGTTACGCACGGCGATTTGCCTTCGTGCACGCACAAGGCCTCCGGCGCCGCTGGTGCCCACCCGTTCGGCCGATCTCGGTGTCGGCTGTCGCGCTTCGGCGCGGAGGGCCCGGTCGGAACCCGGAGAGCACCTCCTGCTCGGTGGAGCGCGTCACGGCGTCGGACGGGCCCGGAAACCGAGGTGGTGCGGGGCCACGCCAAGGGCAACGGCGAGTGCCTGCCCTTGGCGTGGAGAGGAAGTGAGGAGGTGTGTCAGCTGGTCGACTCGGTGGCCGGCCAGTTCTCGGTGATGTCGAAGGCGTACTCAAGCTCCCCGAGTGTCGTGCCGTTGTCGTCCACGAAGGTTGACTTGGCGGTGTAGTTGCCGCGGGACAGCCGCCCGCTCGGAGCCTCCTCCCAGCCGTGCCGGGGAAGGCGCACCGTGTGCTCCTTGTCCTGCGGGCCGAATGAGCCGAGCATCTGCTGGTCCTTGGAGACCTTGAGACCCTTGCGGAAGACTGCGGAGACGTACTTGAGGCCGGACACGATGTCACCGCTCACCGTGAAGCTGTAACTGAGCCTGTAGTGGGCACCTTCGGCGAGGACGAACGGAGTCTTCTTCAGATCGGCGAGCACCTGCGGGTCGTCAAGGCGCCACGTGGTGGAGGGTCGGCCCTCTATGTCCAGGGTCAGCGTGCGCAGGGTGGCGCCAGTTACGGTCTCGTTCTCAGGCATTCCGTCTCCATCGTGTGTGTCGCGGGGCAGAACCGGGCCGCCGAACTCGGCGGTCCGGAACGAAGGGAAGCACAACCGGTGGTGGATCCGGAGTCGAAGTCGCGGAACCTGACAGAACCTCAACTTGATGATCTAGGATGTCGCCACCTCGCCCCGGGAAGCCCCGGCTGAACCGCTCTTCGCCGGTCGCGACGCCCGGCATGGCAGCCTTCTGTCAACCGGTTCGCCTTCGCAGTGACCAGGCGCTCGGGACAGGACAAGACCATGCGGGTGTGGTGACCTTGCGATGCGGATCCCCGGGCGCCGGAGTGGCGGCCGGGGCGGCGGCCGCCGTGCGCATCACCAGGGCACTACGCCGGCGTCCTCGAAGAACTGGCCGGTCGGGCCGTCGTCGGGCAGGGTCGCGAGTTTGATCGCGATCGCCGCGCCCTGTTCGGGGGTGCGCACGCCGTGGAAGCCGTTGAGGTCGGTCGCGACGTAGCCGGGGCAGCCGGCGTTGATCAGGATGTTCGTGCCGCTCAGCTCCCGGGCGTACTGGAGGGTGACGGCGTTCAGGAACGTCTTCGACGGCGCGTACGCCACGGCCACCGGACCCGCCGTCTGCTCGGGGGCGGCTCCTGACTGTCGGGTGAGGGAGCCGACGCTGCTGGACATGTTCACGATCCGGGGTGAGGCGGAGCGCCGCAGCAGCGGCATCATCGCGTTGGTGACGCGGATGACGCCGATCACGTTGGTCTCCACGACCGTCCGGATGGTGGCGGGGTCGACCCGGGTGGGTTCCTGCGGCATGCCGCCGGCGATGCCGGCGTTGTTGACGAGCGCGTCGAGGCGCCCGGCCCGTTCCTCGATCAGCCGGGCGGCGGCGGTCGCGCTCGCGTCGTCGGTCACGTCCAGCGGTACGCCGAACGCGTCGACGCCGGCCGCGCGCAGCCTCTCCACCGCGGCCTCGCGGCGCTGGTCGTCGCGGGCGCCGACGCCGACGCTCCAGCCGAGGGCGCCCAGGCCTGCGGCGATCTCGTAGCCGATTCCCTTGTTCGCGCCGGTGACCAGCGCAGTCGTTCGTTCGCTCATGGGGCCATGCTGCCCGCGGCCCCCGGTGGGGGTCCAAGACCGATCGGGTGGGCACCGATACCGTCCGGGTATTGATCCGGAGTACCGTGGCCGGATGGAGACCCGGGAACTGCGCTACTTCGTCGCCGTCGCCGAAGAGCTGCACTTCGGGCGCGCCGCGCAGCGCCTCGGGATCGCGCAACCGCCGCTGTCACGGGCGATCCAGCAGCTCGAACGTCGGCTCGGGGCAGCGCTGCTGGACCGGACCAGCCGCACCGTCACGCTGACCGAGGCCGGCTCGGTCCTGCTGGTCGAGGGCCGGGCGGTCCTGGAGGCGGTCGACGCCGCCGAGCGTCGGACCCGCCGCGCCGCCGCTTCCCCCACCGGCGGCCCCGGCCTGGTCCTGGTCACGAAGGCCAGCGCGTCCAGCGAACTGCTGGCGGAACTGCTCGACGCGTACGCCGCCGAACCGGGCTCGGTCCCCGTCGACGTCATCCTGTGCGGCCCGGCCGAGCAGGGACGACTTCTGCGCGAGGGCCGGGCCGACGTGGCGCTGCTGCACCGGCCGTTCGACTCGACGGCCGGGCTCCACGCCGAGGCGCTCAGCACGGAGGGCCAGGTGGCGGTCCTGCCGGCCGGGCATCCGCTCACCGTCCGGGACCACGTACACATGGCCGACATCACCGGGCTGCCGGGCCTGCCGCTGCCACGCTGGCCCAAACCCGACGGCACCTACGCACCCGGACCCGGCCCCCAAGTCCGCGACCACGCACAGTTGTTGCAGCTCGTCGCGCTCGGCCGGGCTTGCGCGGCCTCACCGGAGTCGTGCCGCGCCCAACTGCACGGTGGCCTCGCCGCGGTGCCCGTGCTGGACGCGCCGAAAGTCACCACCGTGATCGCCTGGCCACCGCACAGTCGGTCCAGGGCCGTCGCCGACCTCGTCCGGACGGCGACACGTCTCCCGTAGTTCCCACATGTCCGGCCGGGTTCCACCTGTGGTGGCCCGGTTCATCGTGCTCGTCAGATGGCTCCCCGGGTCCCTCGGGTCCATCGGTACGCGCGCGCCTTGGTGTCAGCTGTCACGCTTCGGCGCCACCTGCGGAGCCTCCCCGGTGGTGCCGTAGCATCCGGATGGCACAACGCACACCTGTCATCGGGGGAGAGTACTGCACTTGTTGAAGAGATCGACGGCCGTGCCGTCCGGGGCGGCCGTCCGGGCGGCCTGCGCGGCCGTGTTGATGGTGTCGGGCGCCCTGGTGCTCGGCTCGTGCTCGTCCGTGGGGTCGCCGGGCGGAGGATCTGGAACACCGAGCGTGCCCACACGTGTCGAGTCCCGGGAGGAGGCGCTGGCCCGGACGGATCGGGTCCAGGACCACGTGCGCGAGCTGACGGGCCTTGAGCGCGATCCGTGGAGCAAGCTCGTCGGCTACTACAGGTGCCAGGGGCGGGGGTTGGGTGTGGCCGATGAGGGCGAGGCCTACCAGCTCAGCTCGGGGGTCCTGTTGAAGGCCGAGGACGACAAGCGCCCCGAGGTGCTGCGGGCGCTGCGGGAGAAGCTCGCGGGCGAGGGCTTCAAGATCACCTCGTTGGCGTCCGGTTCGGACGCTCAGTCCACCGCGCCCACCTGGGAGTTCGATGCCGTCCACGAGTCGGACGGCTACACCGTTTCGGCGGGTGCGTCGAAGCCCGGCCAGGGTGTGAGTGTGATGGTCGTCCTGTCCTGCCAGGCCCCGCCCACCGGCGCGGCTTCGCCCACTCCGACGGCCACCGGCTGAAACCGGTGCGGCGGGTGCGTCAACTGCGCTGTTGGGCAGGGTAGTTGACGCCGGCCCCGGCGCGCATCCGGCGCCCGACGGGGCGAAAGGGGCGGCGGGACGCCCCGGCGGGGGTGCGCCGGGGCGTCCGGTCAGGCGTCGGTGCGGCTCGCTGCGGTCAGCGGGGCGTACAGCTCGGGGCGGCGGGTGCGCAGGAGGCCGAACTCCCGCCAGTCCCGGCACTGGTCGAGGTCGAGGTCGGCGACCAGGACGGCGGGCCGGTCGCGCGGGGCGCGGAGCAGGATCCGGCCGTACGGGTCGGAGATGAACGACGAGCCGTAGAAGGTGGACCGGCCCTCCGTCCCGATCCGGTTGGGCACGATCATGAACAGCGCGTTGGCGAGGCCGTTGGCGCTGATGGCGTGCTCCCACATGGGCCGGGTGTCGAAGTCCGGGAGGTCCACCTCGGAGCCGATGGCGGTGGGGTGGACGAGGACTTCGGCGCCGCCGAGCGCGTAGGCGCGGGCGAGTTCGGGGAACCACTCGTCCCAGCAGGTGGGGAAGCCGAAGGCGGCGCCCTGGTGGGTCAGGACGGGGAACCCGCTGTCGCCGGGGCGGAAGCACAGGTCCTCGCGGTAGCCGGGGAAGGCCGGGATGTGGTTCTTCCGCGTCCGGGCGACGAGGGTACCGTCGCGGTCCACGCAGATGGCCGTGTTGTAGCCGAGGCCGCCGTCCTCGGCGCGCTCGTACAGGGAGGCGTGGACGCTGATGCCCAGTTCCGCGGCGAGTTCGGCGGCGAGGCTGGCGGTGGGCCCGGTTTCGACGTCCTCCAGGTAGCGGGCGGCGCCCTCCGCCATCGGGTCGTCGGTGTTGCAGAAGTAGGGGCTGCGGGTCAGCTCGGGCAGGTACACCATCGTCGCGCCCTGCGCGGCGGCGAGTGCCACGCCCTCGCGCAGCCGGTCGTCGTGCTCGGCCGGGTCGGCGTACCAGCGCATCTGCACGAGCCCGACGCGCAGTGGCGTGCGTTCGGCCGGCCTGGTGCGGCCGGGGGAGCCGAGCGGAGAGCCGAAGGAGGTGAGGACGGCGTACGAGGTCACGGGCGGACCGTCCTCGTCTGCCGGCGGGACGTCCGGCAGGTGCGGGAGGCGGGGCCCCCTGCGGCCGTGCGGCCGGTGGTGGTGGACGTGGTCATGGGTGTTCCTTCTGTTCTCTGGTGCTGGCGCGACCCTGCGGCATAACTGAAAGTTCAGTCAGCTTTGCTGGCGTGGTGAAGAATCTAGCCATGCCGGAACGTTCCGGCAAGGGGCGGGGGCCCGCGAAAGAACGACACGTGCCGCCGGAGGGCGGGGCGGGCCTTGCCCCGGCACCTCCGGCGGGCGGTCAGGCTCCGGCGGAGACGGCCTCGGGCGCCGCGGCGGCCTTCGCGGCGAGGGAGCGGCTGTAGCGGCGCAGGAGGAGGGCGGCGGTGGTGGCGAGGCCGATGAGCAGCCCGAACCAGAGGCCGCGGATGTCGCCGCCGAGGGGGTAGGCGAGGAGCCAGGCGGAGGGCAGGCCGACGGCCCAGTAGCCGATGAGGGTGATGCGGAAGCCGCTCTTGGTGTCGTCGAGGCCGCGAAGCAGTCCGACGCCGATGTTCTGGGCGCAGTCGAAGAGCTGCAGGACGGCGACCATGACGAGGAGGCTGGTCGCGATGGTCAGGCCCTGCTGGTCGGCGGGCGAGTCCGGGTCGAAGTAGGGGCGCAGGACGAGGTCCGGGACGGTGAGGTAGACGATGCCGACGAGGGCGGTGACGACGGCGCCGCAGGCGAGTGCGGTGTTCTTGATCCGGCGGGCGGCGGCGTGCTCGCCGAGGGCGAGTTCGCGGCTGACGTTGATGGAGGCCGCGTGGGAGAGGCCGACGGCGACCTGGAAGACGATGTAGACGAGCTGGTTGACGGCGGTGTGGGCGGCGAGCGCCGCCGGGCCGAAGCTGCCGGCGAGCAGGGCGGTGACGGAGAAGAACCCGGCCTCGGAGCCGTAGGTGGCCGCGATGGGGGTGCCGAGGCCGAGCAGGCGGCGGACGGTTGCCGGATCGGCGCGCCAGAAGTCGAGGCTGAGCAGGGGGGCGAGGTGCGGGTCGCGGCGGGCGGAGGTGTAGAGGGCGAGGAAGGACAGTAGGTAAACGCTGCTGGTGGCGACGCCGATACCGGTGAGGCCGAGCCGGGGCAGGCCCCAGGTGCCGTGGATGAAGGCCCAGTTGAGGGCGGCGTTGACGGCGACGGAGGCGAGGGTGATCTGCAGCAGGGCCTGGGGGCGGCGCATGCCGACGGTGAACTGGCGGACGGCCTGGAACCAGAGGCAGGGCACGAGGCCGGGGGCGAGGGCGGCGAGCATGCCCTGGGCGCGGTGGGCGACGGTGGCGTCCTGGCCGAGCCAGGTGGCGGCCTGGCCGATGAGGACCATCAGGACGGCGCCGGCCAGGCCGGCGAGGGTGGCGACGGCCATCGCGGCCCGCACCAGGCCCCGGACCTCGTGGTCGGCGCCGGTGGCCGGTTCGCTGGCGGTGGCCGGTTCGGTGGCGGCTCCGGTCTCCTTGGCGCCGGTCTCCTCGGCGCCGCGCTCGGCGCGGGCCGCTGCCGCCGCCACCTGGTTGCCGACGGAGGTGACCAGCCCGACGCCCATGGTGCGGAGCTGGTTGAAGATCACCAGGGCGAGGCCGCCGGCGGCCAGCGCCTCGGTGCCCAGGACGCCCATCATGATCGTGTCGGTGGTGGTGAGGGCGACCTGGGCGAGCTGGGTGAGGGCGAGCGGGACGGCGAGGGCGGTGAGGGCGCGGCTGTCGCGCGCCAGGGTGGTCAGCTGCTGCATGGTGGGTGTCAGTCTCTCAATGTCACGTCTCTGGATGTCAGGGCCTGCGGAGTTTGGCGAGGGACTCGTCGATCTCGGCCTCGACGGCCTCGTCGATGAGGTTGCGGGCGGTCATCCAGTCGTCGTTGAAGACGGTATCCATGTACTTCTCGCCGCCGTCGTTGATGAACGCGACCATGACGGCGTCCGGCGGAAGGGCCGTCAGGCGGGCCAGGGCGTCGTGGACGACGCCGCCGGCGGAGCCGCCGATGAGCAGGCCGGTGCGGCGGGCGACGACGCGGGCGGTGGCGAAGGCCTCGACGTCGCCGACCTTGACGCCCTCGTCGATGAGGTCGTAGTCGACGAGCAGGCCGATGGTGGCGCCTTCGGGGGTGCCGGTGCCGGACTGGTAGTAGTCGTGGGCGGGCGGGCCGAAGGCGATGGAGCCCTTCGGCTCGACACCGACGACCGAGACACCGGGCACGTACTTCTTGAGCTCGCGGGCGGTGCCGCACAAGCCGCCGCCGGTGCCGACCGCGCCGATCAGCACGTCGACCCGGTTGTCGAGGGCCTGGGCGATCTCCCGGCCGACCGCGAAGTAACCCACCGCGTTGCTGGGGTTGTTGTGCTGCTCGGTGAAGAACGTGTTGTCCTTGCCGCGGGCCATCTCCTCGGCCAGTTCCTCGCGGGCGGCGGTGTGGAGCTCCTCGCCGTCGGTGTCGGCGTCGACGTACACGAGCTCGGTGCCCATCGCCTTCATGCCGCGCAGCTTGTCGGCGGCGGCGTGGTTGTCGACGACGGCGGTGAAGCGGTGGCCGCGCTCGGCGGCGACGACGGCCAGCCCGAGGCCGGTGTTGCCGGAGGTGGACTCGATGATGTGGCCGCCCTCGCGCAGCAGGCCGCGCTCCTCGGCGTCGAGGACCATCTGCCGGGCCATGCGGATCTTGGCGCTGCCGGTGGGGTTGAACATCTCCAGCTTCAGCAGGAGGCGGGCGCCGTTGTCGGCGCGGGCGAGCTCGAACAGCGGGGTGTAGCCGATGAGGTCGGTCATCCGGGTGACCACCGGGGGGCGGTGGAGGGCGTCGGTCATGGCGAGGGGCGCTTTCTCGGGAGCGGGGCGGTGTCGGGTCACAGGGCCGGGCGGCGGTCGAGACGCCAGCGCAGCCGGCCGTTCTCGTGGTGGATGACGACCTTGGCCGGCAGGGGGAGGTCGTGGAAGGGGGACTCGTTCGAGTCCATCTGGTAGCCGGCGGTGTTGGGGTAGACGAGCAGGTCGCCGACCCGGGGGCGGCGGGGGAAGGCGATCTTGCGCCAGGTGAGCAGGTCGGAGTCGAGGCAGCTGGCCCCGCCCACGCACGCCCGGTACTCCGCGGCGTCCTGGTCGGGGTGCGGGGTGAGGAGCAGGGGGTCGGGCAGGTACTCGCTGTTGAACCACTGCTCGGACAGGCTCAGGCTGCTGCCGTCGACGGTGACGATCCCGTACCCGGGGCGGTCCTTGACGCCCTGGACGGCGAACACCGAGGAGCCGGCCCCGGCCAGCAGGGCGCGTCCGGGTTCCAGCAGCAGCATCACGCCCGCCTCGCGCAGCCGCCCGGCCAGCGGCTCACCCGTGCCGTGGGGGCGGGCGGCGAGGACGGCCCGCAGGGCATCGGCCCCGGCGACGGGCGAGTGGTAGGGGTAGAAGTCGCTCGTGCTGAAGGACTTGCGGGCGTGGTAGTCGTCGGGGCCCTGTTCGGCGAGGAAGGTGTGCCAGGCCTCGGCGGGCACGTAGTCGACGGCGAAGCCGCCGCCGATGCTGATCCGGTCGGCCTGCAGCCCCAGGAGCCGTGCCTTGAGGCAGAGTTCGACGAGTTCTCCGGCGAGGTCGGCGCGGGGCTGCACGTCGTAGCCGGACAGGTGGAAGCTGAAGCCTTCCATCCGGACCCGCTCCTTCGCCGCGGCGCAGCGTAGCAGCGCGGTGTCGAGCTGGTCGTCGGTGAGGCCGAAGCGGCTCCCGGTTCGGGTGGGTGGGAAGCGGCGTAGCAGGATGCGGACGGGTCGGGGGACGTCCAGGTGCAGGACGCGGCTCAGTTCGTCGAGGGAGTCGACGGCTATCAGTGCGCCTTGGAGGGCCGCGACGCGCAGCAGCGGCTCGGCTTTGGCGGGCCCGGTGACGACGAGGTCCTCGCCGCGCACACCGTGGCCGAGGGCTTCGCGCAGCTCGCCGTGGCTGGCGACGTCCACGCCGACTCCCGCGTGGGCGCAGCGTTCGACGAATGCGGCGGCCTTGTTGGCCTTCTTCGCGAAGTACACCGTGCCCTCCACCTCCGCTTCGTCGAGCGCGGCCCGGAAGGCTGCGAGGTTGGCGTCGAAGCGTTCGGGCAGCACGAAGTGGAACGGTCCGCCGAAGGCGTGGGAGAGGTCGTGCAGGAGGTCTCCGGCCGCGATCCTGTCGTGGAGGGGATCGGGGTGGGCGGGAAGGGTCAGCGCCACAGCGCGACCTCGGTGCCGAGGTTCTGGTCGGCGGCGAGCTGGGCGAAGCGGTGGCCCAGCGCGATGTCGGTGACGACCAGGCCGCTGTTGTAGGCGAAGATCCGCTGGCCGGGTGCGGTACGGGCCTGGGAGGCGCCGGAGATGGCGGCGGGCAGCTCCAGGTCGACGGCGGGCAGGTTTCCGTCGGCGTCGGCCATGTCGGTGCCGGTGACGCGCATCTGGGCCTCGCTGGTGGCGATGATGCGGTCGGCTCGGTGCAGCGTGGACGGGGCGAGGCCGTGGCCGACGAGGATCGCGGTCGCGCCGGGCTTCAGCCAGTCGGCCTCGACGGCGGCGGAGGTGTGAGCGCCGGCGGTGGCGACGATGACGTCCGCGTCGTGCGCGGCGCGCTTGAGGTCGGTGACCAACTCCAGCTCACGGCCGGGGAAGTGGCGTTCCAGCTCCTGGCGGACGGCGGCTATGCCGTCGGGGTGGGTGCCGGCCAGCAGCAGCCGCTCCAGCTTCGGCAGTGTGGTGAGCAGGAACGGCAGCGCGAGGCGGCCCTGCGTGCCCGTGCCGATCACCAGCGCCGTGGAGGCGTCGGGGGAGGCGCACTCGCGGGCCAGCAGGGCGGAGACGGCCGGTGTGCGGAGCGAGCCGATGCGCGAGCAGTCCATCATGGCGACCGGTAGGCCGGTGACGTCGTCGTAGACGGTCAGCGTCGTGTAGTAGTGCTGCTCCTCGCGGCCCTTGTCGAGGCCGTGCTTGTACGAGGTCTTGATGGCGACGACGTTGCGCGCCCCGTCGCGGCCGAGCATGGCGTAGGAGACGGAGTGTCCGTCGGCGGGCTTGACGGTGAGTTTGCGCGGGTTGTCGGACTGGCCCGCGGCCAGGGTGCGGTAGGCCTGTTCGACGGTGTCGACGACGTCGGTCAGGGTGATGTCCAGGCCGGCGAGGTCGCTGGTGGAGAGTACGCGCAGGGTGGTGTCGTCCCGGTCCACGGGGGTGCCCTTTCGGATGGGTGAGGCGGCATCTGGAAGGCGGTAAGTCGGTATGGCAGGAGAGCAGGAGAGCAGGAGAGCAGGAAGGCAGGTCAGGCGGTGAGCGCGGCCTGGCCGTAGCCGTGTTCGTCGTGTTCGGCGACCGGGCGGGTGGGGCGGCCCTCGACGCGTACGGAGGCGCGCTTGAGCCAGCGGTCGGTGCCGTCGTAGCGCGCCCGGAAGGGGACGCGGCCGTGGACGACGATGTCGTTGTCGACGACCAGCACGTCGCCCGGCTCCAGGCTCACCGCCACCGAGACGCGGGCGAGTTCGTCCTCCAGGCGCCGGTAGGCCGCGCGCCAGGTCTCGTCGGCGTCCTCGACCGGCGTGTAGGCGGGGTCGAAGCGCATGGTCAGGCCTTCGGGTGCCGAGAAGAGGGTGGGCACCGGTGCGGGTCGGCCGGCGAACTGCTGGGCCTGCTCGTAGGCGTCGTCGGGCAGGATCGGCACGATCGGACGCTTGAGCTGGGCGACGTCCTCGTCGGCAAGGTCGGTGAGGCGGATGCTGGCCGCGGTGGTGGCGATGTTGTCGTGGTTGCGCATGCAGCACAGCAGGAGCAGGTGGGCGCGGCCGGGGTGGAAGGCGTCCTCGGTGTGCGGGGTGAGCAGGACGGAGCTGGAGGCGCCGGTCTGCTCGCTCTCGTGGCCGGGCGAGGGGACGATGTTGTGTACGAACCGGCCTTCCTGCTGGCCGTCCCAGGCGATCGGGGTCCCCATCAGCGTGGAGACGAGCAGCAGCACGACGTCCCACAGCGCGCCCGCGTCCCCGACGGTCGACCAGTGGCCGGGTGTCGGGCCCAGCTCCGCGTCGTCCGGGTGCAGTCCGCGCAGTACGAACAGGCCGTCGGCGGTGTCCACGGGCCGCAGCGCGTGCCGGAGTTCGCGGCTGAGCTGGGCGCACATCACGGGCAGGTCGGCCAGCAGGCGGGGGCTGGTGGCGGAGCCGTGGAAGTCCAGCAGCTTGGCGGCGGTGGCGGTCAGTTCCGCAGTGGCGGCGGTGTCGAGACGGCGTACCGGGGCAGGGCAGGTGGGCACGGCGGGGCCTTCCGTGGGCAGGGGTGGGGAGAGGTGTTGCGGGCACGCGGCATCACCGCGCCGGTGCGGGACGGCGGGCGGGAGCAGCGCGTGAGGCGTGGGGTCCGGGTCGGCTCGGACGGCCGGACGACAGGAAACGTAACAACGACTTCGAGGTAAGGCAAGCCTTACCCGATCAGATGTCTACATTTACGTAGTCTCAGTTCGGGGTGGTGGCGCACCTGCCGCGCGGGGGCAACTCCGCTGCTCGGATTGCTGTTTGCGGCAGGGGGGCGCACGCCCGGTGGGCCGGTGCGCTCCGTCGGGCGGCTTGCGACCCGTCTCAAACTTAGGGTAGGTAAACCTAAGCAAATCGAGTTCAACCCGAATCGAGGAACGAACGTGGGCGTCACCAGACGAGAGCTGCTGTGGGCCGGTGCCGGTATCGGGGCGGCCGGTGCGCTCGCCGCCTGTGGCAGTGGCGCGGGCGGATCCAAGGACGCCGCGTCCGCGGGCGCGGTGTCCTCGCAGCCCCGCGCCGGGGGGACGCTGAAGGTCGGTGCTCTCGGCAAGGCCTCCGCGATCACCCGTGACCCGCACGGCACGCAGGCCAACGAGAGCGACTACCTGATCATCAGTCTGCTCTACGACACGCTGGCCGTTCCCGGATCCACCGCCAACACCGTCCCGCGCCTGGCCTCCTGGAAGCCGTCGGAGGACCTGAAGACCTGGCGCTTCACGATCGCCGACGGCGCGACGTTCCACGACGGCACCCCGGTCACCGCCGCCGACGTGGTCTGGTCGCTGCAGCGCCTGCGCAACACCCCGGCGGGCAAGAGCCGGCTGCCCGGCATCCAGCCCGAGGGCATCAGGGCCGAGGACGCGAAGACCGTCGTCCTGGTCTCCGACTACCCCAACGCGGATCTGCCGCTGCTGACCCGTCTGACCACCTTCGTCCTGAAGAAGGACACCAAGGACGACGCGATCGCCGGGGCTCCCGGCACCGGCCCGTTCAAGCTCGACTGGTACCGCGACGGCAACGCCCGGCTGGTGCGCAACGACAACTGGTACGGCGGCAAGGTGCTGCTCGACGCCGTCGAGGTGCGCCTGTTCGAGAGCCCGCAGGCCATGGCCAACGCCCTGCTCGCCGGGCAGATCGACCTCGCCTCCAACGTCGGCGCCGTCGCCGCCCGCACCGCCGAGGCCCGCAAGGACGTCCAGATCCTGCGCCGCCCCAACGACATGGCGATGCCCGTCGTCATGCGCACCGCCGACGGCCCGTTCGCCGACGCACGGGTGCGCGAGGCCCTGAAGCTGGCGGTCGACCGCGACGCCATGGTCAAGCAGGTCCTCTCCGGCTACGGCAGCGTCGCCAACGACATCCTCGGCACCGGCGACCCCGCCTTCGCCAAGGACATACCGCAGCGGGGGCGCGACCTCGCCAAGGCCAAGCAGCTGCTCTCCGACGCCGGGTTCGACACCTCCCGGACCTACGACCTGATCACCACCGAGGACGTCTCCGGCCTCGCCGAGTCCGCGACCCTGTTCGCCACCCAGGTCCGCGAGGCCGGCGTGAAGATCAACGTCGTGAAGCAGGACTCCAAGGTCTTCTGGGACGCCACCTGGCTCAAGGCGCCGCTCTACACGACGTACTGGGGCACCAACGACTCGGTCGTCTTCTTCGCCTCCAAGACGATGCTCTCCGACGCCGGCCAGAACGAGTCCGCCTTCAAGGACCCCGCGTTCGACGAGGCCTACCGCACGGCCATGGGCACCGCCGACGCCGCCGCGCGCGACAAACTGCTGCACCGGCTCCAGGAGATCGAGTTCGCCGAGTCCGGCTACCTGCTGTGGGGCATGGCCGACGGCATCGACCTCGCCGGAGCCGCCGTGCGCGACCTGCCCAGGCTTCCCGGCTACGGCCGCGTCCAGCTCGACAAGACCTGGCTGGCGCGTTGACCACGCTCCAGCCGGCCGGCGCCCGCGCGCCGCAGGGCACCCCGGCCCGCATCCTCCCCGGTGCGGGCCGGGTCGCCCGGCAGGCGGCCCGGCGCCTGGCCCTGCTCGTCGTCCTGCTCGCCGGCGTCTTCGCCGCCGTCGAGCTGCTCCCGGGCGACGCCGCCGGCGCGACCGCCGAGCGCGGGGTCACCGCCGCCGACCTCGCCGCCCGCCGCAACGCCCTCGGGCTCGACCGCCCGGTGGCCGAACGCTTCTGGGACTGGATGACCGGCCTGCCCACCGGCGACCTCGGCGTCACCGCGCGCGGCCAGCACGTCACCGACATCCTCGCCGGCCCCTTCCCCAACACCCTGCTCCTGGGCACCCTCGCCCTCGCCCTGAGCACCATCGGCGCCCTCGCGCTCGGGAGCTGGGCCGCCCTGCGCCCCGGCGGACGCACCGACCGCGCCATCGACGCCGCCTCCACCGCCGCGTTCGCCCTCCCGGAGTTCGTCGTCTCCGTCGCCCTCCTGCTCCTGCTGTCCCAGTGGACCGGCTGGCTGCCCGCCGTCACCCTCACCGGCCCCGACGGAGCCCCCGAGTCCTGGACCATGCTCGTCCTGCCGGTGCTCTCGCTGGCCGTCCCCCAGATCGGCTGGAACACCCGCATCGTGCGCGGCGCGCTCGCCGACCAGGCCGCGCTGCCGCACGTCCAGGCCGCCGTCCTCGACGGCCTCGCGCGCCGACGCATCCTCAGCCACCACATGCTCCCCGGCGCCCTGTCCGCCATCGCCGTCGGCATCGCCACCTCCGCCGGCATGCTGCTGGGCGGCACCGTCGTCGTCGAGACCCTCTTCAACTACCCCGGCATCGGCGCCGTCCTGGCCGGGGCCATCGCCGACCGTGACACCCCGCTCGTCGCCGGAGTCGTGGCCGCGGCCGGCGCCGCCATCAGCCTGCTCCTGCTGCTGGCCGACCTCATCCGCACCACCGCCCTCGGAGAGGAGCGCCGATGACCGCCGATGCCCCGACCGCAGCGGCCCCCGCGCCCGCCACCCGGGGAAGGAGGCACGTGCTCGTCCGCGCCGTCCCCGCGCTCCTGCTCGTCCTCCTCGCCCTCGCCGGACCGCTCCTCGCCCCTCACCCCATCGACACCCCCGTCACCTTCCCCTACGCCGAAGCCGGCGGCGACGCGCCGCTCGGCGGTGACCAGCTCGGCCGCGACGTCCTCAGCCGCCTGCTGACCGGCGGCGCACCCCTGATCGCCACAGCCGTGGCCATCGCCCTGGTCGTCACGGCGGCGGCCACCGTCCTCGGCATCCTCGCCGTCCTGCGGCCCCGGCTCGGCCGGTGGATCGAACGCGCCGCCGACCTGACGATCCTCCTGCCCTCCGTCCTCGCCATCATGCTCATCGCCCTGGCCTGGCCCGCCGGGGGACGCCTGGCCGTCGCAGCCGCCGCCACCCTCCTGGGCATTCCCTACGCCGTGCGCATCGTCGCCGCGGCAGCCGCCCCCATCGCCGCCACCGGCTACGTCGAGGCCGCGGCCGTCGGCGGCGAACGCCTGTGGCACCTGACGGTCCGCGAGGTGCTGCCCAACCTGCGCTCCACCCTCCTCGCCCTGTTCGGCCTGCGCTTCGTCGAAGGCGTCTACATCGTCTCGGTCGCCGCCTTCCTCCAGCTCGGCCCCCAACCCCCGGAAGCCGACTGGGCGTTGATGATCCGCGAGAACGCCGCCGGGATCACCCTCAACCCCTGGGCGGTCGGCGCGCCGTGCCTGGCCATCGGGCTGCTCGCCATCAGCGTCAACCTCGCCGCCGAAGCCCTCGCCCCCGCCCGGCCGACCCCGGAGACCCCGCTGTGAGCACCGCCGCCCCCGCCGCCCGCGCCACTGGCCTGTCCATCGCCCTCGCGGGCACGCCCCTGCTCACCGACGCCACCGTCGCCCTCACCCCGGGCCGGGTCACCGCCATCACCGGCCCCTCCGGCGCCGGCAAGACCACCCTCCTGCGCGCCCTGGTCGGAGCCTTCCCACCAGGCGCCCGCGTCACCACCGGCACCCTCGACGTCCTCGGCCACGACATCCTCGCCCTCCCGCCCGAGGACCTTCGCCGCCTTCGCCGCCACAAGCTCGCCTTCGTCGGCCAGGACCCGGGCTCAGACCTCAACCCGCGCATGCGCGTCGACCGCCTCCTGACCGAGACCGCCGCCGACCGCCGCCGAACCTCCGTACCCGACCTGCTGCGCGCCGTCCGCCTGCCGGTCGGCGAGCGCCTCGAACACCGCCGCCCCGCAGGCCTGTCCGGCGGTCAGCAGCGGCGTGTCGCCCTTGCCCGCGCCCTCGCCCGACGGCCCGAGATCCTCCTCCTCGACGAACCCACCGCCGGCCTCGACCCGGCCCTGCGCGACGACATCGCCGACCTGCTGCGCGAGATCGCCGACTCCGACGGCCTCGCCATCGCCCTCACCAGTCACGACCCGGACTTCGTCGCCCGCTGCGCCGACGACGTGCTGGCCCTGTGGCCCGACCGCCTTGCCGCGGCCCCGGCTGGGGCCCCGGCTGCGGTTGGGGCTGCGGCGGTGGCCGGGGCTGTGGCCGGGGTTGTGCCGGCAACGGCCGTGCAGGCCGCACGCGTTCGTACCAGGGCCGCCTCCGGAATGCCGCCCGTCGTGGAGGTGAAGGCGCTCAGCGCCGGCATCGGCACGGTCCGCACCCGCCACCGCGTCTTCGCCGCCGTCGACCTCGCCCTGATGCCCGGCACGCTGACCGGGATCACCGGCCCGTCCGGATGCGGCAAGAGCACGCTGCTGCGCACCCTGGCCGGCCTTCACCGGCCCGAGTCCGGCAGCGTCATCCTCCACGGCGAACACCTGGCCCCGTCCTACCGGCGCCGCAGCCGCGACCAGCGCCGCCGCATCCAGCTCGTCCCCCAGAACCCCCTCGGCGCCCTCAACCCGGCCCACACCGTCGGTGCCACCCTCACCCGGCCGCTGAAGCTGCACTTCGGCCTTCCCGCCGCCCGGTGCGAGGAGCGCGTCGCCGAACTGCTCACCGCCGTCGGCCTGCCCCCGCACTACGCGACCCGCCACCCCCACGAACTCTCCGGCGGCCAACGCCAGCGCGTCTCCCTCGCCCGCGCCCTGGCCGCCGAACCCGACGTCCTGCTCTGCGACGAGGTCACCTCCGCCCTCGACACCGACACCGCCGCCGCGCTCATGGACCTTCTCGACGACCTGCGCACCAGCCGGGGCCTGGCGGTGGTCCTCGTCAGCCATGACCTCCCCCTCGTCACCGGCCACGCCGACCACGTCCTGCCCCTCGCGGGCCCCCACCCCGCACCGCTCACCGCGCAGCAGCCCGCCGGCGTCCGCTGACTCCTACTCGGAGATCCACCGTCGGCGCTGTCCGCCGGTGAGCACCCAGCCGGGGCCCGAGGGCGAGGGTGTGCGGCGTCCCGCGCCGCGGGCGGCCGCCGTGCACACCCGCCGCAGCAGGGAGTTGAGTTCGGCGCGCTGGCCCTTCGTCAACGAGGCGAGCAGGTCGCCTTGTACGGCGGATGCGTCGTCGTGCAGCACGTCCAGCGCTGCCTGCCCGGCCGGGGTGATCGTCAGCACCTCCTGCCGCCCGCCGATCTGGACGACCATGGAGTGCACCAGGCCTGCCGACAGGAGGTCGTCCAGTGCCTGGGCGGAGTCGGCCCCGGTTGCGGCGGTTGCGGTTGCGGCGGCGTGCTCGATGAGGTCGCGGCGCCCGTGCGGCCCCAGCTGGGCGAGTGCGGACAGCAGCGCCTGATGGGCCGGGCCCATTCCCCTCGCGTCGAGCCGGTCGGCCAGCAGCCGGTCGACCGCCCTGCCGGCCGTCGACAGGAGGTAGACGGTCTGTTCGAAGGGGCTCGTCGAGCCCGTCCTCCCGTCGTACACACCAGGTCCCATCGTCCGGTGGCCGCCGTGTTCTCGGACCGGGGCCATGGTGGCGGCACCCGCGCGGGGATGCCGAGCCCGGAGGCCGGAGTGAACGCGGCCTCTGATCGCCGGCGGGCGGGCGGCTGCGCCAAGACCCGCACGGGTAAGCCGAGCCTCACCATACCCGGACCCGCACGGTTGGTCTACATCGATGTCGTCAGACCGTGCCGTGAGCCCTCAGGGTCCGGGCCGCGTACTCGACGTACTCGTGCAGCCCGTAGGCCAAGGCCGCGCTGAGCAGGGCCGCGACCGTGACGGCGGCGACCAGGGCGACGGCGGCGTGCGCCCTGCGGCCGGTCGGGCGGGCGGGTGCGGGGCCCAGGAGGGCCTGGACACGCTGGGGCACGGGGCCGGTGCTCACGGACAGCAGGGGCCCGGCGGTTCGGCGGGCGGACGGCGATCCGGCCAGGGCCGCCCGGGCGATGGCGGTCGCGGCGGTGCGCCGGTCGGCGACCGCGGCGGCGGCCTGCTCGTCGGCCCAGCGTTCCAGGTGGTAGTCGAGGTCGGCCCGCAGCCGGGCCAACGCCGGGTGTACGGCGGCGGCGAGGTCGACGGCGGCGGACAGCAGGTGGTGGCGCCCGCGCAGGTGGGCGCGCTCGTGGGCGAGGAGCACCGCGCGCTCCGCCGGGCCCAGCGCGCTCAGCATGCCGGCCGAGACGACGACACGGCCGGGGCGCCCCCGGTGGCCGGGCAGGGCGAAGGCCTCGGCGTCCTTGCCCGCGACCACGAGCAGGTCGCCGTCGCCCGTCGCATCAGCGGTCAGGCCCCAGGCACGGGCGAGGAGCACGCGGTGCCCGCGCCACCGCAGCGTCAGCCGTACGGCCTGGACGGCCAGCGCGGCCCCGGCAGCGCAGGACACCGGCACCACGGCCGGCCACCGGGCGACGACGCCGGACAGCGGCAGGTGCTCCAGGCCTGCCAGGAACGGGACGTGGAACAGCCCGGCGAGTGCCGCGACGGTGCCGCCCGCCAGCAGGACGGCCGCGCCCGTGAGCGCGAGCGAGGCCTCGCGCGGAGGGAGCAGCAGGGCCAGGCGGCGTGCGGCGGGCGCCGCGGCCCAGGGGAGCAGCAGGGCCAGGGCGACGACCGTCAGGATCAGGCCCATGCGTCGTCCTCGGGCCCGGGCCTGCCGGAGTCCGCCGCGGTCGCGGCCCTGGCCCCGGTCTGGGCCCCGGCCTCGGCCTCGGTCTGGGCATCGAGGAGCAGGCGGCGCAGCACGTCCTCGTCGTCCTCGGACAGGGAGGAGACGAACCGCTTCAGCACGAGGTCCCGCTGGGGTTCCTTCTCCAACTCCCGGCGCATGCGCCCGGCCGCCAGTCCGGCGGCGTCCTCCACCGGGGCGTAGGCGAAGGACCGCGCGGGTCGGCTGCGGACCAGGGTCCCCTTCTCGTGCAGGCGCGTGAGGATCGTCGTCACGGTGGTGCGGGCCAGCCCGTGGTCCAGCGCCTCCTTGACCTGCTGGGCGGTCAGCGGCTCGCCGGCCGCCCACAACACCGCCAGCACGTCCGCGACCAGTTCCCCGTGCGGACGCCTGGCGTCCCGACCGACCCTCACATCGTTCTCCCTGTCCCGACACTCCCGGCAGGCACACCTCCGGCAGGCGCACCTCCGGCGCCGACAGCGGTCGGCGGCCGAGGCCTGCCCGCGCCGGTATGGCGAAGATGGGCCCGGCCTGTGTTGCTTAGGTGTGCCTCAGCTAACTTTACGGGCTCGTGGCCCCGCGCTGCCGGGCGCCTGATTTGCGGACACCGTCCGGTCACGTGCCGCTCGGCGCGGTGGAAAGCCGATGGCGCAACGCGCGTGCGGGCCTCTGGACTTACTAGGACGTCCAACTATATGGTCGACGGCAGGTCCGCGGTGTCAGGGAAGCCGGTGTGAGTCCGGCACGGTCCCGCCACTGTGACCGGGGAGTTCGTCCTCGCAGACGAAGGCCACTGGCAGCCAGCCGGGAAGGCCTGGGGGCGTGCGGTGATCCGGGAGTCAGGATACCGGCCGCGGGTGATCCGTGTTTTCCACGAGGATGGAGACGACACGCATGACTCCGAGCTGCTCCCGCTCCACTGCCGCTCCTGGTCGTCCCGTGCCCACGGCCGCCGGGGCCCCGACACCCTGACGTTCCGTTCCGCCGCCGCACGCCCGTGTCGCGGGGCGCACCACCGTGCGCCCGCCGACCGGCGGCGGCCTCCGATCCTCCTCCTCTCCCCACCCCTGTCGAGAGAAGGAACCCGATGGTCCGAGAACTGACCCACTTCGTCGCCGGCAAGCCCACCGCCGGCACCTCCGGTCGCTTCGGCGACGTGTACGACCCCAACATCGGCCGGGTGCAGGCCCGGGTGCCGCTGGCGAGCCGGGCCGAGGTCGAGGCGGTGATCGCCGACGCCGCGCAGGCCCAGCCCGCATGGGCCGCGTGGAACCCGCAGCGGCGGGCCCGCGTCCTGCTGCGCTTCCTCCAACTCGTCGAGCAGGAGAAGGAGGAACTGGCCCGGCTGCTGTCCGCCGAGCACGGCAAGACCGTGGCCGACGCCCACGGGGACATCCAACGCGGCCTGGAGGTCGTGGAGTTCGCCGCCGGCATCCCGCACCTGCTGAAGGGCGAGTTCAGCGACAACGCGGGCACCGGCATCGACGTGTACTCGATGCGCCAGCCGCTCGGCGTGGTCGCGGGCATCACGCCGTTCAACTTCCCCGCGATGATCCCGCTCTGGAAGGCCGCACCCGCCATCGCCTGCGGCAACGCCTTCGTCCTCAAGCCCTCGGAGCGCGACCCCTCGGTGCCGCTGCGCCTGGCCGAGCTGTTCCTGGAGGCCGGGCTGCCGCCGGGCGTGCTGAACGTGGTCAACGGCGGCAAGGAGGCCGTCGACACCCTGCTGGAGGACCCGCGGGTGCAGGCGGTCGGGTTCGTCGGCTCCACACCGATCGCCCAGTACGTGTACGCCACCGCCGCCGCGCACGGGAAGCGGGCGCAGTGCTTCGGCGGCGCCAAGAACCACCTGGTCGTGATGCCGGACGCCGACCTCGACCAGGCCGCGGACGCGCTGATCGGCGCCGGCTACGGCTCGGCCGGCGAGCGCTGCATGGCGATCTCGGTGGCCGTCCCGGTGGGGGAGGAGACGGCCGACGCCCTGGTGGCCAAACTGGTCGAGCGGATCGCCGCGTTGAAGGTCGGGCGCTCGGACGACCCGGCGGCGGACTTCGGCCCGCTGGTCGGCGCCGACGCGCTGGAGCGGGTCCGCGGCTACCTGGACCTCGGGGTCGAGGAGGGCGCCGAACTCGTCGTCGACGGGCGGGACTTCCGGCTGGAGGGGCACGAGGACGGCTACTTCCTCGGCGCCTCGCTGTTCGACCGCGTCACGCCCGACATGCGGATCTACCGGGAGGAGATCTTCGGCCCCGTCCTGACCGTGCTCCGCGCCGCCGACTACGAGGAGGCGCTGCGCCTGCCCGGCGAGCACGAGTTCGGCAACGGCGTGGCCGTCTACACCCGGGACGGCGACACGGCGCGGGACTTCGCCCGCCGGGTGAACACCGGCATGGTCGGCGTCAACGTGCCGATCCCCGTGCCGGTCGCGTACCACACCTTCGGCGGCTGGAAGCGCTCCGGGTTCGGCGACCTCAACCAGCACGGGCCGGACTCGATCCGCTTCTACACCCGCACCCGGACCGTCACCTCGCGCTGGCCCTCCGGGGTCAAGGAGGGCGCGAGCTTCACCATCCCGACGATGGGCTGAGGGCGCCGTGCACGACCTCACAGAGGACCAGCTCGCCATCGCGGCGACCACCCGGGCCTTCGCCCGCGAACACCTGGCGCCGAACGCGGTCGCGTGGGACCAGGCCAAGCACTTCCCGGTGGACGTGCTGCGCAAGGCGGCGGACGTCGGCCTGGCCGGTGTCTACGTCCGCGAGGAGTCCGGCGGCTCCGGGCTCACCCGCGCCGACGGCGTGCTGGTGTTCGAGGCGCTGGCCACCGGCTGCCCGTCCATCGCCGCCTACCTGTCCATCCACAACATGGTCGCCTGGATGATCGACCGCTACGGCGACGACGCCCAGCGCACCCGGTGGCTGCCGGGCCTCAGCGCCATGGCGACCCCCGCCAGCTACTGCCTCACCGAGCCCGGCGCGGGCTCGGACGCGGCGGCACTGACCACCCGAGCCCGCCGGGACGGGGCGCACTGGGTCCTCGACGGCGTCAAGCAGTTCATCTCGGGCGCGGGCGTCTCCCGGGTCTACCTGGTGATGGCCCGCACCGGCGGACCGGGGGCCGGCGGGGTGTCCGCGTTCGTCGTCGAACGCGACGGAGCCGGCGGGGGGGGGGGGGCCCCCGGTGGGGATCTTGTGTGGGGACACCCCCCCCCCCCCCCCCCGCAGCCGGGCGCGGGGCGG
>NZ_JBHWIJ010000017.1:26278-33984 GCF_042732255.1 Kitasatospora sp. NPDC059803
CCGCGCGCTCTCTGCCCAGCGGTCGCCCGCGCCCCCCCCCCGCGGGCTACCGTCCGGCCCCGCCTACAACTAGATGGCCTGGCACGCCCAGCCCACCCGCCAGGTGCGGCTGGACGGCGTCCGGCTCCCGGCCGACCGCCTCCTCGGAGCCGAGGGCGAGGGCTTCCGGATCGCCATGAACGGGCTGAACGGCGGCCGGCTCGGCATCGCCGCCTGTTCCCTCGGCGGAGCGCAGGACGCCCTGGAGCGGGCCACCCGCTATCTGGCGGACCGCGAGGCGTTCGGCGCCCGGCTCCTGCACGCCCAGGCGCTGCAGTTCCGGCTCGCCGACATGGCCACGGAGCTGGAGGCGGCCAGGTCGCTGCTCTGGCGGGCCGCCTCGGCCCTGGACCGGGGGGACCCCAGAGCGCCGGAGCTGTGCGCGATGGCCAAGCGGCACGCCACCGACACCGGCTTCGAGGTCGCCAACCAGGCGCTCCAACTGCACGGCGGCTACGGCTACCTGGCCGAGTACGGCATCGAGAAGATCGTCCGCGACCTGCGGGTGCACCAGATCCTGGAAGGAACCAACGAGATCATGCGCGTCATCGTCGCCCGCGGCCTGACCGGGGCCGCGTGATGGCCGGGAACGACCTCGACGAGGTCCTGGTCCACCGCGAGGGCCGGGCCGGCCTGATCGTCCTCAACCGCCCCGCGGCCCTGAACGCCCTCACCCACGGCATGGTGCGAAGGATCTCCGAAGCCCTGGACGCGTGGGAGGAGGACGAGCGGGTCGACACCGTGGTCATCACCGGCGCCGGTGAGCGGGCCTTCTGCGCCGGCGGCGACATCGTCGCCATCCACCGCGCCGCCACCGGCGCGGACCCGGGCGCCGTCGAGGAGTTCTGGCGCGACGAGTACCGCCTCAACGCCCGCATCGCCCGCTACCCCAAGCCCTACGTCGCGCTCATGAGCGGCATCGTGATGGGCGGCGGGGTCGGGGTCTCCGCCCACGGCAGCGTCCGGATCGTCACCGGGACCACACGCATCGCCATGCCCGAGGCCGGCATCGGCTTCGTCCCCGACGTCGGCGGCACCTACCTGCTCGCCCTCGCACCGGGAGAGCTGGGTACCCACCTCGCCCTGACCGCGGGTTCCGTCGGCGCCGGTGACGCGCTGCTCTGCGGCCTCGCCGACCACTTCGTCCCTGCCGAGCGGCTGCCCGCGCTGCTGGACGACCTGGCCGAACTCCCCGTGCACGACGCCCTCGAACGGAACGTCGGGCCCGCACCGGCCGGCGTGCTGGACGGCCGGCGGGCCTGGATCGACCACTGCTACGGGGCCGACACCGTGGAGGAGATCCTCGACCGCCTGCGGGACAGTGGCGAACCGGAGGCCAAGGAGGCCGCGGACCGGATCGCCGCCAACTCGCCCGCCGCCGTGAAGGCCACCCTCGCCGCCCTGCGCCGGGCCCGCACCCTCGGTCCGCTGGAGGCCGTCCTCGACCAGGAGTACCGGACCTCCTGCGCGGCGCTCTCCACGCCGGACCTGGCCGAGGGGATCCGCGCCCAGGTGATCGACAAGGACCGCTCCCCGCGGTGGAACCCGTCGACGCTGAGCGCCGTCGGGCCCGCCACGGTGGCCCGCTACTTCGCCCCGCTCGGCGACCGGGAACTCGGCCTGGCCCCCACCACACCCCTGGAGCGCTGGTGACCCACCGCAACGGATTCAACGGAGTCATCGGATTCATCGGACTCGGCAACATGGGCGGCCCGATGGCCGCCAACCTCGCCACGGCCGGACACACCGTGACCGGCTACGACCTGGCGCCCGAGGCACTGCGGCGGGCGTCCCGGACGGAGAGCGGCGTCCGCCCGGCGCGGTCCGCGACCGAGGCGGTGCGGGAGGCCGACGTCGTCATCAGCATGCTGCCGGCCGGCCGGCACGTGCTGGCCGCCTACGCGGACCTGCTGCCCGCCGCCCGCCCGGGAACGCTCTTCGTCGACTGCTCCACGATCGACGTCGCGGACGCCCGGGCGGCGCACGACCTCGCCGTGCACGCCGGGCACCGGGCCGTGGACGCGCCGGTCTCCGGCGGGGTGGTCGGTGCCACGGCCGCGAGCCTCACCTTCATGGTCGGAGCCGCCGAGCCGGACTTCGAGGCGGCCCGACCGGTGCTGGAGGCGATGGGCCGCAAGGTCGTGCACTGCGGACCCCCCGGTGCGGGGCAGGCCGCGAAGATCTGCAACAACATGATCCTGGGCATCTCGATGATCGCGGTCAGCGAGGCCTTCGTGCTCGGGGAGAGCCTCGGGCTCAGCCACCAGGCGCTCTACGACGTCGCCTCGACCGCCTCCGGCCAGTGCTGGGCGCTCACCACCAACTGCCCCGTCCCCGGGCCGGTGCCGGCCAGCCCGGCCAACCGCGACTACGCGGCCGGGTTCGCCGCCGCCCTGATGGCCAAGGACCTCGGCCTCGCCGCCGGGGCCGCCGAGGCCGCCGGCCTGCCCACCGAACTCGGACGCAGGGCGGCACAGCTGTACGCGGACTTCGCGCAGGCCGACGGCGGCGCCGGCCTGGACTTCTCGGCGATCATCACCACCCTGAGGGAGGACGGCAAGTGACCGGCTACGAGACGATCCTGGTCGAGCGCAAGGGCCGGGTGGGGCTGATCACGCTCGACCGGCCCAAGGCGCTCAACGCGCTCAACACCCTCCTGATGAACGAAGTCGTGCAGGCGGCAACGGAGTTCGACCGTGACCCGGAGATCGGCTGCCTGGTCATCACCGGCTCGGAGAAGGCGTTCGCGGCCGGCGCCGACATCAAGGAGATGCAGTCCCTCGACTTCGTCGACGCCTACCTCGGCGACTGGTTCGCCGCCTGGGACCGCTTCGCCGCGCTGCGCAAGCCCGTGGTGGCGGCGGTGGCGGGCTACGCGCTGGGCGGCGGCTGCGAGCTGGCGATGCTGTGCGACATCCTGCTGGCGGCGGACACCGCGAAGTTCGGGCAGCCGGAGATCAAGCTCGGTGTCATCCCGGGCATCGGCGGTTCGCAGCGGCTGACCCGGGCGGTCGGCAAGGCGAAGGCGATGGAACTGTGCCTGACCGGCCGGATGATGGGCGCCGAGGAGGCCGAGCGGGCCGGCCTGGTCTCCCGGATCGTCCCGGCGGACCAGCTGCTGGCCGAGGCCCTGACGGTGGCCGAGACCGTCGCGGCGATGTCCACCCCGGCTGCGGTCATGCTCAAGGAGAGCGTCAACCGCTCGTACGAGACCACGCTCGCCGAGGGCGTGCGCTTCGAACGGCGCCTGTTCCACGCCACGTTCGCCACGACGGACCAGAAGGAGGGCATGGCGGCCTTCGCCGAGAAGCGCCCGCCGGAGTTCCTCAACCGCTGACAGCCCGCCCGGTGCGCCGCCCCTCGCCCGGGGGGTGGCGCACCGGGAAGGTCCTGGTCATCCCGTCCATCCGGTGTGGTGCAGCCAGTCCTCGAAGGTCATCACGTCGGGGTGCAGGCGGCGCAGGAGGCCGATGTCCCGGTCTCGGGCGTAGAGGTCACGGTCGGCGAAGAACCGGAACATCGCCGCGTAGTCGTGGCTGAAGCCGGGGACGGCGGTGCGCAGGTCGTCGTGCGGCATCGGGAGGTAGGTGCTGGGGGTGCCCGTGACCTGGGTGAAGGTGGCGGCGATCTCGTCGCCGGTGAGGCTGTCGCCGATCACCGCGAGGTCGCGGGCGCCCCAGGACTGCCAGTTGTCGAACATGTGGCAGGCGAACCAGGCGATGTCGTCGAGGGCGACGAGCGGGTAGTGGGCGGCGCCGAGGGGGAGCCTGAAGACCAGGCCGCCCCTGCCGTCCGGCCGGGGGGCGAGTCGGTCCCGCAGGTTCTCGAAGTACGGCGCCGTGGTCAGCACCGAGACGTGGTCCGTGTACCAGCCGTCGGTCTCCTTGCGGAGCATCTCCTCCGACCGCATCAGGCCGATGTGGGCGGCGACGGCGGCCTTGCTGTCGAAATGCGGGACGGGGTGGCCGGTCAGGGACACCGCGCTGTCCAACGAGGACCAGATGAAGCGCTCCACGCCGGCCCGCTCGGCGGCGGCCAGCAAGTGCAGCCCCTGCCGGTACTCACCCACCGCGCTGCCCGTCGCGAAGAAGTCGGTGTTGGCGAACACGTGGTCCGCCTGCCCGATCAGGACCTCGAGCGCCGCCGGGTCGGAGCGGACCAGTCGCACGCGGTCGGGCGCGGTGGCGGCGAGTCCGGTGGCGCGGGCGGACTCCGGGTGGCGGGTGGGGACGGTGACGGTGGCGTCGGTGGTGGCCAGCAGGTGGCGGACCACGTGGCTGCCCATGGCTCCGGTGCCGCCGACGACGAGGACGTGGGTCATGGCGTTCCTCCCTGGTGTGTCAGGACGTGTTCGGCCAGCTGGGCGTGGGTGGCGACCCAGACGTCGCCGGACTCGCGGATGTGGTCGAGGACCTGGCCGACCATGCCCGCGAGGAGCGGTCGGCCTCCGACGTGGGCGTGGACGGTCAGGTGGAAGACGCCCGGGCCGGGGGCGGCGAGCAGCTGGTTCAGCAGCTCACGGTGAAGGTCGCGGTAGGCGTACGGGCCGGCCGCGGCGTCGCGGACGTCGGAGTGGTCGCTGTGCATGAGGGAGACCAGAGGACCGTGAACGGTGGACAGGACCTGCGGGAGGTCGTGGTCGCCGTGGTCCCCGGTCCAGCGGTAGCCGGCCTCGGCGAGCAGGTCGACCGTGTGCCGCGAACCGGTGGCGCGCGGGCTCATCCACCCCGTCGGGCGAACACCGGTGACCCGGCGAAGGATGTCGGTGCAGCGAAGGACGTTGGCCCGCTCGGCATCGACGTCGAGCAGCGCGGGCACCACGTCCTGGGCCCAGGAGTGTGCGGCGATCTCGTGACCCGCCTCGTGCACGGCCTCGACGGTCTCGGGGTGCCGCTCGGCCACCAGTCCACTGACGCCGACGGTGGCGGGCAGGTCACCCAGGACGTCGAGCAGCCGCCAGATGCCGGTGGTGACGCCGTAGTCCGCCCAGGAGGTGCTGTGCGTGTCGTCGATGCCGGACAGCGGCCACGCCGCGGCCATCGGCGCGTAGGCGGGCCAGTGCCCTGGTGACCACAGCTCCAGCGCGACGGTGACCAGCGCGACGACCTTCCGCCCGCCCGGCCATTCGGTCTCTGCCCTCATACGGTTCCCCTGCTCCCCTGATCGATGGCTCGATGGCTCGATGGCTTCCGCAGTGGACGCTAATGAGGCGGTAGGTACCTCCGGGTTCCCGGCGGCGGGCTACCGTCGGGTCATGCGTGAGTACTCCGGCAGTGTCTTCCTCGCCGACTGCCCGGCTCGGCTGGCGATCGAGATCATCGCCGACAAGTGGGCGGTGGCCGTGCTGTTCGCGTTGAGCCGGGAACCGTGCAGACACGGCGAGCTGGTCGACCTGATCGGCGGCATCTCGCGGAAGGTGCTGACCCAGACGCTGCGCCGCCTGCAGGGGTACGGCCTGGTCGACCGCCACGCCGAGTCCGGGAAGGTCGAGTACGTGCTGACGGACCTGGGCCGGACGCTGGTGAAGCCGATCGCCGTGCTGACTCAGTGGGCTCACGAGCACGGCGTGGCCGTGGTGGAATTCCAGGAGTCCCGAGCGGACTGAGTGCACTGACGGTGTCTCGGCCGGGAGGGGCGGGTCGCGAAGCCGGGTGCGGACCACCGTGATGTGACGCACGAACCCTTGACCGGATCTTTTCCGTATCGCCATGATGGGCCGTCAAGTTGTGACTCCGCCGCTGGGGGAAGTCCGGTTCGAATCCGGCGCTGACCCGCAACGGTAGGCCGCCGGCTCCACGCCGGTGGCGAGCCCGAGTACCCGGCGGCGGAGGTGTGTCGTCCCCTCCTCCCGTCGTGGTCTGCGGGCCGGAGCTCCGAGGGCTGCCCCGGCTGGTGCCGCCGTCCTCCGGGCCCCTGCGTGCGGGCCCGGAAAGGCCCACCATGTCCCTGGTCCGACGCCCCCTGCGCCTCTTCGCGATACCCGCGCTCGCCCTCGCCACCGTCCTCCCGGCGGCCGCTGCCGCCCAGGCCGCGCCTGCTGGCGCGACCTCGTCCTCGACGATCCGCCCCGACGCCGCCGCCGGCGGCTGGCTCGCCCGCCAACTCGTCGACGGCGACCACTTCGAGTCCGTCTTCAACGGCACCGCCTACCCCGACCAGGGCCTGACCATCGACGCCGTGCTGGCCTTCGCCGCCTCGCACAGCTCCGACCAGGCCGCCGCGAAGGCCACCGCCTGGCTGGCCAAGCCCGAGATCATCACCGGCTACCTCGGCGACGGCACCACCGAGGCCTACGCGGGCGCGACCGCCAAGCTGCTGCTCGCCGTCGAGGTGCGCGGCGGGAACCCGACGGCCTTCGGCGGCGTCGACCTGCCCGCCCGGCTGCGCTCCCTCCAGACCGCCGACGGCCGGTTCTCCGACCGCTCGCAGTGGGGCGACTACAGCAACGCCTTCGGCCAGTCCCTGGCCCTGATCGCCCTGCACCGCACGGCCGGCGGCGCCCCGGCGGCCGCCGTCGACTTCCTCGCCGACAGCCAGTGCGCGGACGGCGGTTACCCGCTGTCCTTCGGCCAGGCCACCTGCACCAGCGACCCGGACGCCACCGCGCTCGCCGCCCAGGCCCTCGCCGCGACCGGCCGCACCGCCAAGGCCAACGCCGGGCTCGGCTGGCTGACCGCCCACCAGAACGCCGACGGCGGCTTCGCGGCCGTCGGGGCCGCCGCGTCCAACGCCAACACCACCGGCCTCGCCACGCAGGCACTGCTGGCCGGCGGACGCTTCGGGGCCGGCCTCAAGGGCTGGAGCAGCCTGGTCAAGCTCCAGCAGGGCTGCGCCACCGACCCGGGCGTGCGCGGGGCGGTCGCCTACGACGCGACCGGCTTCAACCCGGCCACCGGCGCCCGGGCCACCGCGCAGGCCGTCCTCGGCCTGGCCGGCACCCCGCTGGCCACCCTCTCCGCCGCCGGTGCCCGCCCGGACGCGCCCGTGCCGGCCTGCCCGGCGACCACCCGCTGACCACCCGCCGACCCCGCGAGGAGAGCTCCGATGACCGACACCCTGGCGCCCGCGCGCCCGGCCCGCCGCACCCTCGGCTCGATCGCCGCCGCCGCTGCCCTCACCGCCGGCCTGCTCGGCGTCTCCGCCGTCCAGGCCCCGCAGGCGCAGGCCGCCGCCTGCGACGGCACCACCGGCGTCACCGTCGTGGTCGACTTCACCGCCGTCGGCGGCGGCATCCAGACCGGCTGCGCACCCGGCGACCCGGCCAGCGGCCTGGCCGCGCTGACCGGCGCCGGGTTCGCGTACACCTTCCACCCGCGCTACCCGGGCTTCGTCTGCACCATCAACGCCCTGCCGACGACCTGCACCAACCCCACCGGCAGCGCCTACTGGTCGTACTGGCACGCCCAGCACGGCGGCCCCTGGTCGTACAGCAACCTCGGCGCGGGCAGCTACAACCCGGCACCCGGCGACGTCGAGGGCTGGTCCTTCGGCGCCGGCGCCCAGCCGGGCGTCACCGCGCCCTGACCTCCGGAGACACCCCGGTGGGCCCCGGCCCCCGGGGGGGGGGGGGGGGGGGGGGGGGGGGGGGGGGGGGGGGGGGGGGGGGGGGGCGCCGGGGGCGGGGTGGGAGAAGGCGGGGGGGGGGGTACACCCACCAAGTGCCCGGG
>NZ_JBHWIJ010000017.1:33994-35419 GCF_042732255.1 Kitasatospora sp. NPDC059803
CCCGCGCGCCCCGCCCGCCCCCGCCGCCCGCCGGGGGGGGGGCCCCGCCCCCCCCCCCCCGGGCGGTACGGCTGTTGCGTGATGTTCGGCGCCGCCGGGCGAGGGAAGGCGAATGCCAGGTCGGCGGATCACCGCTACCTGGTCCAGGGCATTTCCGTCGACCCGGTGGGCCGGTACCAGGTGATGCCCCACTCCGCGCCCCAGTCCTTGCCGGTCCAGTCGTAGGCGGGTGTCCAGAGTGGCCGGGCCGGTTGAGGTCCCCACTCCTCCGGGTCCGGTCGCACCAGCAACTCGTCCTCATGGGCGTAGCCGCCGGTGAGTACGGTCGCCACGAACTCCGCGAAGCCGCCGTCGAAACGGTCGAGCGCACCGTCGTCGACGCCACCGAAGTCGCAGAAGACGGCCACCGGCCACTGCTCCGGGTCCGGGCCGTCGGTCAGCCAGCAGCAGTAGTTGTGGTTGCTGTTCATGCCCCAGGGCAGCAGCCCGCCCGGGTCCGGGAACACAGGGGTGCGCTCCTGGTCCCAGAACTCGTCCTCGCCCTCGACCTGCCCCCGGAACTCGGTGTCGGTCTCGAAACGCCACCCCGCCAGGCCGCCCGGCGAACCGGCTCCGTGGGAGCGCTCCGTCGGCGACCGCACACCCCACTCGCCGTTCAGGTTCACCGCACCGTACAGGTCGACGAACGCCCGGTAGTCCGACGGCAGTTGGACCCCTAGCTCGGCCGGTGCCAGCTCCCACGGCACCCGCGCCGGGGTGTACACCGGTTCGCCCATGATCGCCCGCAGTCGGTCCCATGCCTCGGTCATTACCCGACCCCTCTCCGGCCGTCCGTCGTCAGAAGCTGCACTTTAGGCGACGGCTCCGACAAGCCACTGACCCGACCGGAAGACCGCCGGCTGACGGGCCCCGCTCGATCTCAACGGTTCGAAGCTCGTCCCCGGCGTCCAGGACGACCGGGACCTTCGGATCAGTTGCCGTAGCGGAGCGAAACGGTGTCGCCGAGGTGGACGGTGGTGGCCCGGGTGGCGGTGGTGGCGGTGACGCCGTCCAGGCTGACCTTCCAGGTGGAGGAGCCGCTGTTGGCGGTGCCGTTGATCGCGGTGACGGCGCCGGTGCCGGAGGACGGGGTGACGGCGGTGACGCAGCCGGCGGGGGTCGCGGATGCGGCGGAGTCGAGGACGTCGCCGAGGGTCGCGGTGGTGCCGGTCGGGGTGAGGGTGACGGCGCAGACCTTGAGCGCGCCGGTGCCGTCGTCGATGACCAGCGCGAGCTTGGCGGCGGTGCCGGGGACGAAGGTGGTGGCGGCGGCCCAGGCGGGCTCGCCGGCGGTGGTCGGGGCCGGCGGGGTGGCGGTGAAGCCGGCGCCGGCGACGGCGCGCAGGCCGTCGACGGAGGCGTAGGGGGAGGGGGTGGTGTCGGTGG
>NZ_JBHWIJ010000017.1:35428-55767 GCF_042732255.1 Kitasatospora sp. NPDC059803
GGCCGGGGCGTCCGGGCCCGGGGGGGGGGGGGGGGGGTGGCCGTGGGGGGTGGGTGCGGGGGGGGGGTGGCCCGCGGGGGGGGGGGGGGTGTCGGTGGGCAGGTACTTGAAGCCGCCGCCGGGCTTGAACTGCTGGGCGATCAGGAAGTCGACCGGGCTCTTGCCGGTGCCGCTGGTGAA
The DNA here is from genome assembly GCF_042732255.1 of Kitasatospora sp. NPDC059803. Taxonomy (NCBI): domain Bacteria; kingdom Bacillati; phylum Actinomycetota; class Actinomycetes; order Kitasatosporales; family Streptomycetaceae; genus Kitasatospora; species Kitasatospora sp. NPDC059803. Next base: position 35,609 of record NZ_JBHWIJ010000017.1, read on the forward strand.
GTCGGCGCCCTGGGGGTTGATGCCGCAGGCGTTGAGGCCGGAGACGGCCCAGCCGTTGGAGTCGGTGTTGACGCCGAACATGGCGTTGAAGGCGCCGGAGGCGGTGAGCTTGCCCTTGAGGAAGTTCTTGGCGGCGACGATCGCCGGGTCGGTGGCGGGGACGCCCCCGGTGCAGAGCGAGGCCATGGCGGCACCGGTCATGTCGATGTCGCTGCCCTGGGCGAGGGCGTTCGGGTCGCCCGCGGCCTTGCTGAAGTTCCAGCCGCCGTCGTTGTGCTGGTTGGCGCGCACCGCCGTGACGGAGGCGTCGAGCAGCGGCTGCGGGACGCGGGGGCTGCCGGCCTGGGTCTTGGCGCCCGCGAGGGCGAGGAGGCCGAAGACGGTGCCGTTGAAGTTGGCGGACGGGCCGTAGTAGCCGGGTTCGGCGGTCTGCCAGTAGGCGGCGAGGTCGGCGACGAGGTTGCGGCCCGGGCCGACCCGGGCGGGGTCGATGCCGGCGGCGTAGGCGTTGAGGATGCCGCGCTCGTAGTCCGTGACGACCGGCGAGGCGCTCGGCCAGCCGGGGGCGGCGAGCTGGTTGCGGTACACCAGGCGGGCGTTCTTGGTGGGGTCGCCGCCGGGGGTGACGTCGGCGGCGGCCGTGCCGGCGGCCGCGAGTGCGCTGAACGCCCACTCGTTGGAGAGCCCGCCGCCGGTGACGTAGCTGCCGTCGGCGGCCTGGAGCGACTTCAGGTAGGTGACGCCGGTGCTCTTCGAGGTGGCTATCTGGGTCGGGCTGGCCGTCGCGTGGGCGGGGACGGCGGAGAGCAGGAGTGCGCCGGCCGTCAGGGCGACGGTGATGGCGGAGGCGGCGGAGGCAGCGGAGGCAGCGCGGGAGGGGGTGGTCCGCGAGGGGGTGGTCCGCGAGGGGGCGAGGAGGGACACGGGACAGGCTCCTTGGGGTGGCGGGCGCCGACCCTGCCCCGGAGTTCCGGCGTCCGTTGGAGGGCGCGCGACTGCCGGAGCGGTCGCCGCCCGGATCGCGTGGGCCGGCTTTCGCCATGGTGCGTGGCCGGGCGGGCATTCGGGCTCAGGGCGGCACGATGGCCACCCCACACCGCTGCGCGTCAGCCCCGGATTCGCACCGGGTTCCCCCGCTCGGCCACCGCGGACGCTACCGCACGGCGCACCGGCCGACGAGGTGATGTGATCGACATGACGACCCGTTGACTCCCGTTCGACCGCCGTGGTCTGATGAACCGATTTTTTGCCCTCGGCATTCAGGGGAAGCCGGTCCAACTCCGGCGCTGACCCGCAACCGTGGACCCACCTGTGGTGGGTGAGCCGGAATGCCTGGACCGGGGGCCTGTTCACAGAGCACTTGCGTCGTCGCGGACTACGACGCGGTCCGGACGGTCCCTGCCCAGGAGACCGTCGGCTGCGCCGTTGCGTCCTGCGTCGACCGACCAGGGAGTCGTCGTGAGGGTCAGCAGCAGTCGCACACGTCACAGGAACCGGGACCTCGCCTCCGTGGTGGCCGCCGGTGCTGTCGCGGTCGCCGCCTGCGGAAGCGTCCTGTTCGGGCGCCCCGGTACCGCGGCCGCCGACCCGATCGAGCAGTGCACGGCGACGACGGGCGCGATCGTCGCCGTCGACTTCACCCACTGGGGCGGCGGCGTCGTCCGGGGCTGCGACGCCCACCCCACGACCGGGATGAACCTGCTGCACGCCGCCGGCTTCACCACCGCCGGAACCGAGCACGACGGACCCGCCTTCATCTGCCGCCTCGGAACCGGGACCTTCAACAGCGGCACCCAGTACCCGACGCCGGCCGAGGAACCCTGCGTCAACACCCCGCAGGCCACCGCGTACTGGTCGTACTGGATCGCCGAACCCGGCCAACAGGCCTGGTCCTACAGCCGGTTCGGCGCCGGGACGCAGAAGCCCAAGCCCGGCGAGGTCGAGGCCTGGGTGTACGGCGGCACCGACATCGGCGGTACCAGCGGGGCGCCGGGCTTCACGCCGGACTCCGTGAGAGCGAAGAGCGGCGGTTCGTCGGCTTCGCCGTCCGCCTCGCCATCCGCCTCGCCGTCGCCCTCGGCGACCCCGACCTCGACCGGGCCGTCCGCCACCGGTGACCCGGCGGCCGCTGCGGCCTGGCTGGCCCGCCAACTCGTCGGCGGCGACCACATGGAGAACTGGGCCGTCGAGGGGCCGGACTACCCCCGGACCGCCCTCACCGCCGTCGCCCTCGCCGCCGCCGGCACGCAGGACCCGGCGCTGCGCAGGACGACCGCCTTCCTCGCCGCCCACACCGACGCCTTCCTGTACCCGGACGGACCGGCCGGCCGGCCCGATGTGAGGGCCGCCGCACTGCTGGCCCTCGTCGCCGAGAGCACCGGCAGCGATCCCCGGGCCTTCGGCGGCCGGGACCTGATCGCGGCGCTCACCGGCCACGTCTGCACGGCGGCGGGGGAGAACGGCAAGTGCACCGCCGCCGGGGACTTCCTGGGCGCGGCCTCGCCCTGGGTCCAGTCCCTCGGCGTCATCGCCCTCCAGCGCGCCGGCGTCACGCCACCCGCCCCGGCGCTCGCCCGCTTCACGGCGCTCCAGTGCGCCGACGGCGGGGTGGCCGGATCGATGATCGTCGCCGGCGAGCACTGCGAGTCCGACCCGCTCACCACCGGCCTCGCGGTCCTCGCCCTGCGTACGGCCGCCGGGTACGAGACGGCGGCGAAGAAGGCTTCGGACCAGCTCGCGGCCGGACAGCAGGCCGACGGATCCCTGCTCCCGTACCTCGGCGCCCCCGGCGACACCATCAGCACCGCGAGCGCGGCCCAGGCGTTCAAGGCCACCGGACAGGACACCCGCCGGGCCGCCGCCACGGCCTGGCTCGCCGCCCGGCAGGGCGCGGACGGCGGCTTCGGCCCCGACGCGTCGACCACCGACCCGGACCCGGCGGCCACCGAGCAGGCGATCCTGGCCCTGACCGGCACCGACCTCACCAGCGTTCGGCACAACCCGGACGCCGGCACGCCGCCGACGACGCCCGCCACCACCCCGCCGACGACGCCCGCCAGCACGCCGCCTGCCGGAAGAACCCCCGACGCCGCCAAGGGCAGCGCCTACCTCACCGACCCCTCCCGCCTGATCAACGGCCGCTACTACGAGGGCTTCCCGGCCTTCGCCGACTTCGGCCTCACCATCGACGGCGCCTACGCCCTCGCGGCCACCGGCACCGACGACGCCGCGCTGCGCAGGATCGTCGACTTCCTGGACCAGCCGGGCAAGGACGCCAGTGAGCGCACCGTCAACGACTGGACCGGCATCGGCACCGAGTACGCAGGCGGCGGCTCGATCGGAAAGGAGGCGCTGCTCGCCGAGGCGGTCGGCCGCAACCCGCGCGCCTTCGGCGGCCACGACCTGATCGCCGCGCTGGCCGCCCTCGTGTGCACCAAGGCCGACCAGAGCACCGGCTGCGCGGCGCCCGGCAACTACACCTACGCCACCTCGGTGTTCTCCCAGGCGCTCGGCATCATGGCCCAGCTCCGGGCCGGGGACTCGACGAACGCCGCTCCCGCGATCGCCTACCTGAAGGGCCTCCAGCACCAGGACGGCTCCTGGCCCAGCCTGATCCCCGCCACCGGGGACTCCGACGTGGACAGCACGGCGATGGCCGTCATGGCCCTCGCCCTCGTGCCAGGGGACGAGGCCGTGCGGGCCGTCGACCAGGGCCTCGGCTGGCTCGCCGCGCGGCAGTTGCCCGACGGCGGCTTCCCGGGAGCGGCCGGCGACTCGACCAACTCGGCCGCGCTCGCCATCCAGGGCATGACGCTGCGCCAGGCCTCGTACGGCGCCCGGATCGCCAAGGCGCGCGACTTCCTGGCGGGTCAGCAGAACGGCGACGGCGGGTTCAACGTCGCCTCCGCCGGGCAGCCGGGATCGGACGTCCGCGCGTCCACGCAGGTGCTCGGCGGTGCCACCGGGATCTCGTTCGGCACGCTGCTCCGGGACCTCGGGGGAACGTCGACGCCGACGCCGACTCCGACTTCCACCGGGACGGCGACCCCGACGGGTACGCCGACGGGTACGCCCACTGGTACTCCCACGGGCACGCCGACCGATACCCCGACCGGCACGCCCACGAACACGTCCACGAACACGCCCACGGGCACGCCGAGCCCGACGGGCTCTCCCGCCACGGCTGGTCCCTCGGACACCGCCGTTCCCTCGACCGGTGACGGTTCGGCCACCTGGTCGGCCGGTGGCATCGACGCTCCGGCCGGTGGCGGTGGCGGTGGCGGCGGCGCACCCGTCGCCGTCGTCCCCGCCGGTGGCGTGCCGGCGCAGGCCGGTTCCGGCAGCCTGGCCCGGACCGGAACCCAGGCCCTGACGCTGACGGCGGGCGCGGGTGTGCTGACCGCGCTCGGCGCGGCGGCCGTCCTCGTCGCCCGGCGCCGCGCCGCGGCCGCCCCGGGGCGTCACCGGTGAGCCGGGGACTCGGCGGGCGGCTTGGCCGGCTGTCCGGGGCGGCGGCTCTGACCTTCGCCCTCGCGTTCGGCGGCGTCGCCGTGGGCACCGCCACGGCGTCCGCGGCGCCGCTGCCGATGGACCAGTGCACCACCACCTCCGGCGTGGTGCTCGCCGTGGACTTCAGCAAGTGGGGCGGACCGCTGCTGCGCTCCTGCGGGACCACCCCGACCACCGGCTTCACCCTGCTCAACCAGGGTGGCTGGAAGACCACCGGGACCGGCCACGACGGTCCGGCGTTCATCTGCCGGATCGGCTACAGCGGCTTCCAGGGCGGCAAGCAGTTCCCGGCCCCGGACCAGGAGAAGTGCGTCCTGACGCCCCCGGCCACGGCCTACTGGTCGTACTGGCACGCCGATCCGGGCCAGAACGAGTGGTCCTACAGCCAGCTCGGCGCGATGAGCTACCAGCCGAAGCCCGGCAGCGTCGACCTCTGGATCTTCGGTGGCACCAACATCGAGGGCACCGAGGGGCGGCCGGGCTTCTCGCCGGACAGCGTGCGCGCGAACAACTCCAGCCCCGGCGGGCAGCCCGCCGACCCCGGCCAGGGCACCACGGGCGGCTCGGGCGGCGGCTCCAGCGGTTCCGGCGGCGGGTCGACGGGCGGCACGGGTACGACCGGCGGCAGCGGCAGCGGCAGCGGCTCCGGTTCGAGCGGCGCCACCGGCACCACCGGCGCCACCGGAAACGCAGGCAGCACCGGCAGCAGCGGCGGAACCGCCGGCACCAGCGGCGCCGGCACGACCGGTGGCACCGGATCGGGCCGGCCCCCGGCCCCCGCCAAGCCCCCGACGGGCGGAGCCCGTCCGCCCGCGCCCGCCACCACCCCGGGGCCCGGCGCCGCCGCCACCCCCGAGGACGGCATCACTCCGCCCGGAGCGCCTGCGCCGACGCCCGTGCCCGCCACCCCGGTGCCGGTCGATCCGTCCACCGCGCCGCCGACGGACGCCCCGAGCGATCAGCCGACCCCGCAGACGGTCGAGGCCGCGGCCGCGCCGACGTCCACCCCCGCCGTGCCCGGCGGCGTGGTGGACGCCAATCCGGTGGCCGATGCCCCGCACGACTCCGGGTCGATGGTTCCCGCCGTCATCGCGACCGCCCTCGTGGGGGCGCTGGGCGCGGCCACCGTGGTCGTCGCGCGACGCCGCCGCCGACGGGCCGAGTGATCAGGTGACCAAGCCCGACGAACCCGAGGCCGTCCCCCCGAAGCCCGACCCGAAGCCGAAGCCCAACCCGAAGCCCAACCCGAAGCCCACCCCCCGACGGGACGCCGGGAGCCGGCGCAGCCCCCGGAACCTGCACCCGCTGGCCTGGTGGACCTGGGCGCTCGCCCTGGCGACGGCGGCCAGCCGCACCACCAACCCGCTGCTGCTCCTGCTCGTCCTCGCCGTGCTCGGCTACGTGGTCACCGCCCGCCGGACCGAGGCCCCGTGGGCCCGCGGGTTCACCTACTACCTGTGGCTGGCCCTGACCGTGGTGGCGATCCGGGTGGTGTTCCGGTGCGTCTTCGCCACCGGCATCACCCCGCACGACCACCTGCTCTTCTCGCTCCCGCACCTCCCCACCCCCGCCTGGTACGCGGGCATCCGGATCGGCGGGCCGGTTTCCCTGGAGGCGACCCTCTCCGCCGCCTTCGACGGGCTGCGCCTGGCCTGCCTGATCTGCTGCATCGGCGCCGCCAACACCCTCGCCAACCCCAAGCGCGCCCTGCGCGTCCTGCCCGGCGCCCTGTACGAGCTGGGCGTCGCCGTGACGGTGTCGCTGAGCGTCGCGCCGCAGCTGGTACAGAGCGTCCAACGCGTCGCCCGGGCAAGGCGGTTGCGGGCCGGGCAGCGGAAGGGCGTCCGCGCGCTGCGCAGCATCGTCGTCCCGGTGCTGGAGGACGCGCTGGAGCGTTCGCTGCACCTGGCCGCCGCGATGGACTCGCGCGGCTACGGCCGCTCCGACACCGCGACCCGCCGCTCCCGCCGCGTCACCGGCGCCCTGATGCTGCTCGGCATGTGCGGCCTGTGCGCCGGGGTGTACGGGCTCCTGGACGGAACCGCCCCCGCTGCCCTGGGGCTTCCGGCCTTCCTCGCGGGCGCCCTGCTCTGCGTGGCGGGGCTGATCCTCGGCGGCCGGCGCGTGCGGCGCACCACCTACCGGCCGGACCGCTGGCGGGCCGCCGAGTGGGCCGTCGCGGGCTGCGGGGTGACCGCCGCCGTTCTGCTGTTCGCCACCGTCGGCTACGCCGCCACCGACCTCAACCCCTCGCTCTACCCGCTCAGTTGGCCGAGCCTGCCGCTCGTCCCGGTGCTCGCCCTGCTGCTGGCCGGCGCCGCCGGGGTGATCGCGCCGCCACCGGGCCGTACCCCGGAGCCCGACACCGGGGCCCGCCGCACCGGCACCGACCGCACGACCCCCGAGGTGAGCACGTGATCCGATTCGACCAGGTCGGCGTGGTGTACGACGGCGAGACCACCCCCGTCCTGCGCGACGTCGACCTGCACATCCCGGAGGGCGAGCTCTGCCTGGTGGTCGGCCGCACCGGCGTCGGCAAGTCGACCCTGCTCGGCGCCGTCAACGGCCTCGTGCCGCACTTCACCGGCGGCACCCTGCGAGGCAGGGTCACCGTGGACGGCCGGGACACCGCGCACCACCCGCCGCGCGAACTGGCCGACGTGGTGGGCGTGGTGGGGCAGGACCCGCTGGCCGGCTTCACCACCGACACGGTGGAGGAGGAACTCGCCTACGTCATGGAGCAGTTGGCCGTCCCGCCGGAGGTGATGCGCAAGCGCGTCGAGGAGACCCTCGACCTGCTCGGCCTCGCCGACCTGCGCCACCGCGCCCTGCACGAGCTCTCCGGCGGCCAGCAGCAGCGCGTCGCCATCGGCTCGGTGCTCACCGCGCACCCGCGCGTCCTGGTCCTGGACGAACCGACCTCGGCGCTCGACCCGACCGCCGCCGAGGAGGTGCTCGCGGCCATCACCCGCCTGGTCCACGACCTCGGCGTCACCGTCCTGCTCGCCGAACACCGCCTGGAGCGGGTCGTCCAGTACGCCGACCGCGTCGCCTACCTGCCCGGCGACGGGACGGTCGTGCACGGGCCGCCCGCCGAGGTCTTCCGGCACACCGCGATCGCGCCGCCCGTCGTCGACCTCGGCCGGCTGGCCGGGTGGCGGCCGCTGCCGCTCTCCGTCCGGGACGCCCGGCGCGCCGCCGCCCCGCTGCGGGAGCGGCTCACCGACGTGCCCGTTCCTCCGCCGCGCCGGGCAGCGGTGGCGGGGGAACGGGTGCTGGACGCCCGGGGGGTGGTCGTCCGGTACGGGCCGGTCACCGCCGTCCGGGAGGTCGGGCTGGAGCTGCGGGCCGGCGAGGTCACCGCGCTGATGGGGCGCAACGGCTCGGGCAAGTCCTCGCTCCTGTGGGCCCTCCAGGGCTCCGGCCCCCGGCAGGGCGGCAGCGTGCAGGTCCTCGGCGCCGACGGCGGGCCGGCCGCGGACCCCAAGCGGCTCTCCGCGACCAGGGCCCGGCAGCTCGTCGGGCTCGTCCCGCAGACCCCGACCGACCTGCTGTACCTGGAGACGGTCGCCCAGGAACTCGCCCAGAGCGACCTGGAGGCCCGCAGCGCCGCCGGCCAGACCGCAGCCGGTCCGACCGCAGCAGGCCCGACCGCGCGGCAGATCCTCGACCGGCTCGCCCCCGGGATCCCCGACGGCACCCACCCCCGGGACCTCTCCGAGGGCCAGAAGCTGGCCCTGGTCCTGGCGATCCAACTGGCCGCCGCGCCAAGGGTGGTGCTGCTGGACGAACCCACCCGAGGGCTCGACTACCACGCGAAGGAAGCGCTCACCGGCATCGTCGACGCCCTCGCCGCCGAAGGCCGTACGGTCGTCGTCTCCACCCACGACGTCGAGTTCGTCGCCGCCGCCGCCGACCGGGTGGTGGTGATGGCCGAGGGCGAGATCGTCGCCGACGGCCCCACCGCCGAGGTCATCGTCGCCTCGCCCACCTTCGCCCCCCAGACCGCCAAGATCCTCGCCCCGCTGCCCTACCTGACCACCCGGCAGGTGGCCGCCGCCCTCGCGCCCGCGCAGGCCGCCCGGTGAGCGCCGTCCGGATCCCCGGCCGGGCCCGCGTCGTCGCGGCCCTGGCCGCCTTCATCGGCCTGGTCGCCTTCACCTGGCCGTTCGTCGTCGCCCCCGGGAAGTTCGGCTCCTCCTACGCCCCGCCGCTGATCTTCGGCGCCCTGCTGATCCTGGTGCTCGCCGTCGTCATCGCCGAGATCGCGGCCGGCGGCATCGACGCCAAGGCCCTCGCCATGCTCGGCGTCCTGTCCGCCGTCAACGCCGGGCTGCGCCCGCTCGGCGCCGGCACCGCCGGGGTGGAGACGGTCTTCTTCCTCCTCGTCCTGGCCGGCCGGGTCTTCGGCCCGGGTTTCGGCTTCACCCTCGGCTGCACCTCGCTGTTCGCCTCCGCGCTGCTCACCGGCGGCGTCGGCCCCTGGATGCCGTACCAGATGTTCGGCTGCGCGTTCGTCGGCATGCTCGCCGGGCTGCTGCCGAGAACCCGACGGCGGCGCTGGGAGGTGTCGATGCTGGCCGTGTACGGGGCGTTCTCCGGGTACCTCTTCGGTTTCCTCCTCAACCTCTCCTTCTGGCCGTTCTCCACCGACCCGAACAGTTCCATCGCCTACCTGCCGGGCCTGCCCTTCACCGAGCAGTGGCACCGCTACCTGCTCTTCGACCTCGCCACCTCGCTCGGCTGGGACACCGGTCGGGCCGTCACCACCTTCACCGCCGTGCTCGTCGTCGGCCCGGCCGTCCTCACCGTCTTCCGCCGCGCGGCCCGCCGCGCCAACTTCGAGCCCACGGTGCGCTTCGAAGCCCCGGACGGTCGACGAGTCACCGCGAACGGCACGGCCATCGGCTCCGCGAACGGCACCGCCAGGGGCTCCGCGAACGGCTCCGCGAGCGGCGAGGGAGTCTCACCATGCGGACGGCTTCCGTGAATTCCGCGTCGGCCCCGGCGGTTTGCCCCTAAGCTGGCGGCGCAGCTGGTTCGTCCTGCCCGCCAGACAGGACGTCGCAAGAGGGAACCCGGTGGGAATCCGGGACTGCCCCGCAGCGGTGAGTGGGAACGACCGCCGTCATACGCACTGGACCCGGGACGGGTCTGGGAAGCGATGGCCAGTAGGTACCGGACGCCAACAGGCCCGGTGCGCCCACGAGTCCGAAGACCTGCCCGTTGCCCGCCCGCGGACCGTTCCGCGTGCGGATATCCCGGTGACCTCGTGGGCGGGTCGGCGACCATACCAGGCGGGTCCGGCACGCGCATCGACGCGAGCCGCCGCCCGGTTCGTCATCCCTTCGCGCTCTCGTCCCGTCCCCGGGCACTTGAGGAGCCAGACTCGCGAAGGAGAGTCCCTTGACCACGAAGTCCGCAGCCGCGGCAACCAGGGCCACCGTGTACGGCTACCCCCGGCAGGGCCAGGGCCGGGAGCTGAAGAAGGCCGTCGAGGGCTACTGGAAGGGCACGGTCACCGCCGACGCCCTGCAGGAGACGGCGGTCGGCCTGCGCCGGAAGAACTGGGCGCAGCTCGCCGGGGCCGGTGTCCTGGAAGTGCCCACCGGCGACTTCTCGCTCTACGACCACGTACTGGACACCACGGTCGCCGTCGGCGCGATCCCGCCCCGGCACCGGGATGCGGTCGAAATGGACGCGCTGGACGGCTACTTCGCCATGGCGCGCGGCACCCAGGAGGTCGCGCCGCTGGAGATGACCAAGTGGTTCGACACCAACTACCACTACCTGGTGCCCGAACTCGGCCCGGACACCGTCTTCACCGCGAACCCGGCCAAGGCCGTCGGGGAGTTCCGGGAGGCGCTGGCGCTCGGCCACACCGCGCGCCCCGTGCTCGTCGGCCCCCTCACCTACCTGCTGCTCGCCAAGCCCGCCCCCGGCGTCGCCGAGGACTTCCAGCCGATCACCCTGCTGGACCGGCTGCTGCCCGTCTACGCGCAGCTGCTGGCGGACCTGAAGGCGGCCGGCGCCGCGTGGGTGCAGCTGGACGAGCCCGCCCTGGTGCAGGACCGCACCCCGGCCGAGCTGAACGCCGTCGCCCGCGCCTACCGTGAGCTGGGCGGCCTGGCGGACCGTCCGAAGCTGCTGGTCGCGAGCTACTTCGACCGCCTGGGCGAGGCCCTTCCGGTGCTGGCCAAGGCCCCGGTCGAGGGCCTGGCGCTGGACTTCACGGGGCCCGCCGCGGCGAACCTTGACGACCTGGCCGCCGTCGGCGGGCTGCCCGGCAAGCGGCTGGTCGCCGGGGTGGTCGACGGCCGCAACATCTGGATCAACGACCTGGAGAAGTCGCTGGCCACCCTGGCGACCCTGCTGGGCCTCGCCGAGCGGGTCGACGTCGCCCCGTCCTGCTCCCTCCTGCACGTGCCGCTGGACGCCGCCGCCGAACGCGACGTCGACCCGCAGATCCTGCGCTGGCTCGCCTTCGCCCAGCAGAAGGCCAGGGAGGTGGCGCTGCTGGCCCGGGGCCTGCGCGAGGGCACGGGGGCGATCGCCGCCGACCTGGCCGCAAACCGCGCCGACCTCGCCTCGCGCGCCAACTCGCCCATCACCCACGACCCGGCGGTGCGCGCCCGCACCGCCGCCGTCACCGACGCGGATGCACGCCGCGCCCAGGCCTACCCGCAGCGGGCCGAGGCCCAGCGCGCCCGGCTCGGCCTGCCGCTGCTGCCGACCACCACCATCGGCTCGTTCCCGCAGACCTCCGAACTGCGGGTCGCCCGGGCCGACCTCACGGCGGGCCGGATCGACGCGGCGGCCTACCGGGAGCGGATGGAGACCGAGGTCCGGGAGGTCATCGCCTTCCAGGAGAAGGCCGGACTGGACGTCCTGGTGCACGGCGAGCCCGAGCGCAACGACATGGTCCAGTACTTCGCCGAACAGCTCACCGGCTACCTCGCCACCCGGCACGGCTGGGTGCAGTCCTACGGCACCCGGTACGTGCGCCCGCCGGTCCTGGCCGGGGACATCTCCCGCCCGCACCCGATGACCGTCGACTGGTTCCGCTACGCGCAGGGCCTCACCGACCGCCCGGTCAAGGGCATGCTCACCGGCCCCGTCACGATGCTCGCCTGGTCTTTCGTCCGAGACGACCAGCCGCTCGGCGACACCGCGCGGCAAGTCGCCCTCGCCCTGCGCGACGAGGTCACCGACCTGGAGGCCGCGGGCGCGGCCGTCGTCCAGGTCGACGAGCCGGCCCTGCGCGAGACCCTGCCGCTGCGCGCCGCCGACCGCCCGGCGTACCTGGCGTGGGCCACCGAGTCCTTCCGCCTGGCCACCTCGGGCGTCCGCGCCGACACCCAGATCCACACCCACATGTGCTACGCCGAGTTCGGCGCGATCATGACGGCGATCGACGAACTCGACGCGGACGTCATCTCGCTGGAGGCCACCCGCTCGCACATGGAGGTCGCCGGAGAACTCGCCGGGGCCGGCTACCCGCGCGAGGTCGGCCCGGGCGTCTGGGACATCCACTCCCCGCGCGTCCCCAGCACCGAGGAGGCCGTGGAACTGCTGCGCGCGGGCCTGGCCGCCATCCCCGCCGAGCGGCTCTGGGTCAACCCCGACTGCGGCCTGAAGACCCGCGGCTGGACGGAGACCCGCGCCTCGCTCGACAGCCTCGTCGGCGCCGCCCGCCGCCTGCGCGCGGAACTCGCCGGCTGACCCGCCGGTGACGCGACCCGGCCGGGCCCCGCACGCCGTGCGGCGCCCGGCCGGTTTCACCCGGACCCGGGAAGCCCGAGGTTCTGGTAGATCTCCGTCGTCACCGTGGAGAAGTTCATGGTCATGAAATGCAGCCCGGGAACTCCCTCGGAGAGCAGGCGCCGGCACATTCCGGTGGCGTGATCGATACCGATCGCCCGGACGGCCTTCGGGTTGTCCTGCTGCTTCAGCATGCTTTCGGAAAGCCCATCGGGAATGGCAGCGGTGGTCAGTGTCGGAATCCTCCGAAGTGACCGGATGCTGGTCACCGGCATGATCTCCGGAATGACCGGAACGGTGCAGCCAGCCGATTCCAGTCGATCCCGGAAACGGAGGTAGCTGTCCACGTCGAAGAACATCTGGGTGATGGCGTAGTCGGCTCCGGCCCGGCATTTCTCGATGAAGTGCCTGATCTCGGAATCCCAGTCGGGGGACCTCGGGTGCAGGTCGGGGAACGCGGCCACGCCGACGCAGAAGTCGCCGGACTCCTTGATCAGCCGCACCAGGTCGGCGGCGTACTCCACCCCGTCGGGGTGGCGGTGCCAGGTGCCCAGCGGATCGCCCGGCGGGTCGCCGCGCAGCGCCAGGATGTTGCGAACGCCCTGGTCAGCGTAGTGGCCGAGGATGTTCCGCAGTTCGGCGACGCTGTGGCCGACCGCGGTCAGGTGGGCGGTCGGCGTGAGGGTGGTCTCCTGCGCGATGCGGCCGGTGACGTTCACCGTCCGCTCCCGTGTCGACCCGCCGGCGCCGTAGGTCACCGAGACGAAGGTGGGGGACAGCGCTTCCAGGCGCCGGATCGCATTCCACAGGCCGACCTCCGCTTCGGCGCTCCGGGGCGGCATGAATTCGAAGGAAGAGGAAAGCCTGCCGGTCGCGAGGAGTTCGCGGATGGAGGTCGCCCGATCCGTGCGCGTGGAGGGAATTCCGAGTGTCATGGCAGGAGGTTAACCAGCCGGGCTATCGATAGTCCTCAGGTGTCCACTCTGTGATACGAATTTTCTCGGGGGTGCGAGTTGGGGGACAGGTGGGGCGGGCGGCACAATGGGGGCATGAAAAGACCTTCGCAGGTATTGTCGGGGCTGCCCGAATGGGACCGGTGCGCGGTGATGGGAGTCGTGAACGTGACCCCCGACTCGTTCTCGGACGGCGGCCGCTGGCTGGACCCGGGGCGCGCGGTGGACCGAGGACTGCTGCTGGCCGAACAGGGCGCCGACATCGTGGACGTCGGCGGCGAGTCGACCCGGCCGGGAGCGACCAGGGTGTCCGAGGAGGAGGAACTGCGCCGGGTCCTGCCGGTGGTGCGCTCGCTCACCGACAAGGGCGTCCTGGTCAGCATCGACACGATGCGGGCCCGGGTCGCCGAAGCGGCGGTGGAAGCCGGCGCCCGGATCATCAACGACGTCAGCGGGGGCCGGGCCGACGCGGGCATGATCGGCGCCGCGGCCAGATCCGGAGTGCCCTTCGTCGTCATGCACTGGCGCGGGCAGTCCGCCCACATGGACGAACTGGCCGCGTACGAGGACGTCGCGACCGAGGTGATCCGTGAGGTCGCACGGCAGATGGACACGGTGGTGGCGGCCGGGGTCGACCCCTCCCAGGTCATCGTGGACCCGGGCCTCGGCTTCGCCAAACGCCGACAGGACGACTGGGCGCTGCTGGCATCGCTCGACGCCTGGCGCGTGCTGGGGCGCCCGCTCCTGGTGGCGGCCTCGCGCAAGCGCTTCCTGGGCGAGCTGCTGGCCGACCCGCGGACGGGCGAGGCCCGTCCGGCCCGTGAACGCGACGCGGCCACCGCGGCGGCCAGCGTCCTGGCCGCCGCGCAGGGCGCGTGGGCGGTGCGGGTGCACGAGGTCCGGGACACGGCCGACGCCGTCCGGGTCGAGGCCGCGATCCGAACCAACCGGGCCTGAGAGAGGAAGTACGCGCCATGCCACGTCCGACCGGGCGGAAGGTCTACGCCCACGCCAAGCTGCGCCGACTGCGCCGCGAGCACGGCATGAACCAGGTCGAGCTGGCGCGCGAGCTCGGCATCTCGACCAGCTACCGAGACTATTCGCAGTGCATCGGGCTTTAGCCCGGTGGTGAGGCGAATCCTTGGCCTGTAGGCGCGGAGCGCCGGAGTGCGCTCCGTGCAGGTTCTAGGCCGGGCGGTTCTGCTGCTCGATGTACTGGCGGAGCACGCTGATCGGTGCTCCGCCGACCGACCCCGCGAAGTACGAGCCGGACCACAGCTTCTGTGCGCGCCAGTAGTGGCGGACCAGTTCGGGATACTCCTGGCGCATCCGGCGTGAGCTGACGCCCTTGAGGCTGTTGACCAGCTTGGACAGGGCGACCTTCGGGGGGAAGTTCACCAGCAGGTGGACGTGGTTGTTCTCACCGTTGAACTCCACGATCTCGCACTCGAAGTCTTCGGCGACCGCCCGCATGATCTCCTCCACCCGTCGAAGATGGGCGTCGTTGAACACCTTGTGCCGGAATTTCGTCACGAAAACCAAGTGCGCGTGAAGCGCGAATGTGCAGTGCCTGCCTGTACGGATCTCCTGATGCTCAGCCATAAACCAACTGCAGTACTGTGTCGATTGTGCAGCTTCGGTACAGCTTCCGCCTGTACCCGACGGCTGGTCAGCGTTCCTCTCTGGCCCAGGCGTTCGGGTGCGCCCGCGTCGTCTTCAACGATGCCCTTCGGGAACGTGAGGACGCGCGAGCTGCCGGGCTGCCGTTTCCGAAGGCCGCCGAGCTGTCCAAGCGGCTGACGGAGGCGAAGAAGACCCCGGAACGCGCCTGGTTGGGCGAGGTGTCCGCCGTGGTGTTGCAACAGTCCCTGCGGGATCTGGAGACCGCGTACGGAAACTTCTTCGCCTCCCTCAAGGGCACCCGCAAGGGTCCGAAGATCAAACCGCCCCGGTTCAAGTCCCGCAAGGACAACCGGCAGGCGGTGCGGTTCACCGCGAACGCCCGATGGTCGATCACACCGGGCGGCAAGCTGAACCTGCCGAAGATCGGCCCCGTGCCGGTCCGCTGGTCCCGTGTGCTGCCGTCCACCCCGTCCACCGTGACCGTGATCAAGGACGCCGCCGGAAGGTACTTCGCGAGCTTCGTCGTGGAGACCGGCCCCGACCTGCTGCCGGAGACAGGCCAGGCGGTGGGTGTCGACCTCGGGCTGACGCACTTCGCGGTCCTGTCCGACGGCCGGAAGATCGAATCACCGAAGTTCCTGCGCCGTGCCGAGAAGAAACTCAAGCGCGCGCAGCAGGCCCTGTCCCGCAAGGCCGAGGGCAGCAACAACCGCGACAAGCAGCGGGTCAAGGTCGCACGGGCACATGCCCGCGTGGCCGACGCCCGGCGCGAGTTCCACCACCAGCTCTCGACTTCCCTCGTGCGCGAGAACCAAGCGCTCGCGGTCGAGACACTGTCGGTCAAGGGACTCGCGCGCACGCGCCTCGCCAAGTCGGTGCACGACGCCGGATGGTCCGCGTTCCTGAACATGCTGGGATACAAGGCCGGCCGGGCGGGGCGCGAGTTCATCCGCATCGGACGGTTCGAGCCGACCTCTCAGGTCTGCTCGCACTGCGGGATCAAGGACGGCCCCAAGCTCCTGCACGTCCGCGAGTGGACATGCGGGGACTGCGGGACCGTCCACGACAGGGACGTGAACGCCGCCCGGAACATAGCCAAGGCCGCAGGACTTGCGGTCTCAGCCTGTGGAGCGCAGATAAGACCAGGACTCGTCCCGGCACCGCGCGGTGAAGCAGGAACCCACCCGGACGCCGCGTGTTCCACGCGCAGCGTGGAGGGAATCACCGGCCTTCAGGCCGGTTGAGGATGTCAATTCTGGATCGCCCGCACCGTCTCCCACGGCGGCTTCGGCCACCGCGCACCGCGCAGCGAGTTCGCCGTCGCGCTCGGCTGCGAGCTGCGCCACGCGCACCGCCTCGTCTACGCCGAGGGCGTCGCGCTCGACGCTGCGGGAGCGGCCGCCCCGATCGGGCTGGGCTGCCGGATCTGCGAGCGCCGCGACTGCGCCCAGGCGCCCGCCCGCCGGCGGGCGGGCGCCTGGCGGTCGAGCCGGACCGCCGCAGCCGCGTTCCCTACGCCGTGCTCGGTGACAGCCCCGGCACCGGGCGCTGGCCGGGGCCGTCGTAGCGGGCGAGCGGGCGGATCAGCGAGTTGTGGGCGAGCTGTTCGGTGATGTGGGCGGTCCAGCCGGTGATGCGGCTCAGCACGAAGAGGGGTGTGAAGACGGGGGTGTCGAAGCCCATCAGGTGGTAGGCGAGGCCGGCGGGGTAGTCGAGGTTGGGGTGGATGCCCTTGCGTTCCAGCATCGCCTCGCGCAGTGCGGCGTGCAGGGCGGCCAGTCGGGTCGTCCCGGGGTCGGCGCTGCGGGCCGCCACCAGGTCGTCCAGGGCGGCCTGCATGATCGGGACGCGGGAGTCGCCGTGCCGGTAGACGCGGTGGCCGAAGCCCATGATCTTCCGCTTGGCGGCGAGTGCCTCGTCGAGCCACTGCGCGGCCCGGGCGGGGTCGCCGATCTCCTCCAGCATGTGCATCACGGCCTCGTTGGCGCCGCCGTGCAGGGGGCCCTTGAGTGCGCCGATCGCGGCGGTGACGGCGCTGTAGAGGTCGGAGAGGGTGGAGGTGACGACGCGCGCGGTGAAGGTGGAGGCGTTGAAGCTGTGTTCGGCGTACAGCACGAGGGAGATTTCGAAGCAGCGGACCACCTCGGGGGCGGGCACCGCGCCGAAGCACATGTGGAAGAAGTTCTCCGCACAGCCGAGCCCGGGGTCCGGCGGGATGGGCGCCAGGCCCTGGCGGCGGCGCTGGTCGGCGGCGACGACGGTGGGCAGTTTCGCCAGCAGGGTGAGGGACTTGGCGAGGTGGGGCGCGGGGCGGCCGTCGTCCTCGGTGGGGTCCTCGGCGCCGAAGAAGCTGACGGCGGTGCGCAGCACGTCCATCGGGTGGCAGGTCTCGGGCAGCTTGGCGAGTAGTTCGGCGGTGGTGCGGTCGAGCGGGCGCAGGGCGGCCTCGCGGGCCCGGAACTCCCGCAGCTGTCCGGGGTCGGGCAGTTCGCCGTGCCACAGCAGGTAGGCGACCTCCTCGAAGGAGCGCTGGGCGGCGAGGTCCTGGACGGGGTAGCCGCGGTAGGTGAGGGAGTTGGTCTCCTGGATGACGGTGGAGATCCCGGTGGTGTCGACGACGACCCCGGCGAGTCCGCGGTGGATCCCGGGTGCGGTGGTGGGCATGGCTGGTCTCCGATGCGGGGTCAGGCGCCGGGCGGGAGGGTGAAGTCGAAGACGGCCGAGTCGAAGGCCGCGTAATCCTGGTAGCCGAGGAGTTCGTACAGCCGGGAGCGGGTCTGCATGCGCGGCAGCAGCGACTCCTGGGTGCCCTCGGCGGCGAGGGTGCGCAGGCCGTCCTCGACCGCGCCCATGGCCAGGCGCAGCAGGGTGACGGGGTAGAGCGCGATCTCGTACCCGAGGTCCTGGAGGGCGCGGGCGTCGAGCAGTGGGGACTTGCCGAACTCGGTCATGTTGGCGAGCAGCGGGACGTCGACGGCCTTGCGGAAGGCCTCGAACTCGGCCTCGTCGGCGAGGGCTTCGGGGAAGATCGCGTCGGCTCCGGCGTCGACGTACGCCTTGGCCCGGTCGATCGCGGCGCGCAGGCCTTCGACGGAGCGGGCGTCGGTGCGGGCCATCAGCAGGAAGTCGGGGTCGCGGCGGGCGTCGACGGCGGCGCGCAGGCGGCGGGTCATGTCCTCGCGGGGGACGACCGCCTTGCCGTCGAGGTGGCCGCAGCGCTTGGGGTTGACCTGGTCCTCCAGGTGCAGGCCGGCGAGGCCGGCGTCCTCCATCAGCTGGACGGTGCGGGCGGCGTTCATGGGTTCGCCGAAGCCGGTGTCGGCGTCGATCAGGACGGGCAGGTCGGTGGCCCGGGTGGTCTGCTGGGCGCGGGCGGCGACCTCGGTGGCGGTGGTGAGGCCGATGTCGGGCAGGCCGAGGTCGGCGGCGAGGACGGCGCCGGAGAGGTAGGCGGCCTCGAAGCCGAGGTCCTGGATGAGCCGGGCGGAGAGCGGGTTGAGCGCGCCGGGCATCGTCAACAGCCGCCCGGTGGCGAGGCGTTCGCGCAGGGCGCGGCGGCGCTGGGCGGGGGTGGTGCGGGTGTGCAGCATCAGAACAGGCCCTTCGGGAGGAGCGCGTCGAACGCGCGCACGGCCTCGGTGTCGACGGCCGGGAACAGCTCGTCCAGGTCCGCGGCCTTCAGCTCGGCGAGATCGGCGGCGGCTGTCAGGAAGCGGTCCTGGTCGGCGGAGGAGACGACGCCCTCGGCCAGGGTGCGGAACTTCCGCTGGTACGCGGGGCGGTCGAAGGGGCGGGCGCCGGCGGGGTGGGCGTCGGCGACGCCGAGCTCGTCCTCGATCACCGTGCCGTCGTCCAGGGTGATCACCACGCGGCCGCCGAAGGCCCGGCGCTGAGGGTCGGGGTCGTGGTAGCGGGCGGTCCACTGCGGGTCCTCGACCGTAGTGATCTTCTGCCAGAGCGTCACGGTCTCGGGGCGTTGGGCCCGTTCGGGGGCGTAGGAGCGCTCGTGGTGCCAGGCGCCGTCCTCCAGCGCGACGGCGAGGATGTACGGGATGGAGTGGTCGAGGGTCTCCCGGCTGGCGGTCGGGTCGTACTTCTGCGGGTCGCCCGAGCCGGAGCCGATGACGTGGTGGGTGTGGTGGCTGGTGTGCAGGACGACCGAGCGCACCTGCTCCAGCGGGCCGGCCTTCTCGCGCAGCCGCCGGGCCAGGTCGATGATCGCCTGGGCCTGGTACTCGGCGGAGTGCTCCTTGGTGTAGGTGTCCAGGATCGCCCGCCTCGGCTCGCCGGGCCCGGGCAGCGGCACGGTGTAGTCGGACTGCGGGCCGTCGAGCAGCCAGGCGAGGAAGCCGTCCTCGCCCTCGTAGACGGGGGACGGGGAGGTCTCACCGCGCATCGCCCGGTCCACCGCCTCGATCGCGGCCTTGCCGGCGAAGGCGGGGGCGAAGGCCTTCCAGCTGGAGATCTCGCCCTTGCGGGACTGCCGGGTGGCCGTCGTGGTGTGCACGGCCTGCTGCACCGCCTGGTACACCGTCTCGGTCGGCAGCCGCAGCAGTGCTCCGAGCCCGCAGGCGGTGGCCGCGCTCAGGTGCGCGACGTGGTCGATCCGGTGGGCGTGCAGGCAGATGCCCCGCACCAGCGCGACGTGGACCTCGTAGGCGGCGACGATGCCGCGCAGCAGGTCCGCTCCGCTGCGGCCGGTGTGCTGGGCGACGGCCAGCAGCGGCGGGATGTTGTCGCCGGGGTGGGAGTAGTCGGCGGCGAGGTACGTGTCGTGGAAGTCCAGTTCGCGCACCGCCGTCCCGTTGGCCCAGGCCGCCCACTCGGGCGAGACCCGGGTCGGGCTGCCGAACACCCGGGCGCCCGGTGCGCCGCGGTGGGCGAGCGCCTGGGCGCGGGCCACCGCCACGGGCCGGCGCAGAAGCGACGCGACGGCCACCGCCGCGTTGTCGATCACCCGGTTGACGGCCATGCTCACGCTGGCCGGGTCCAGCTCCTCGGTGCCGGTGCCGGTGCCGGTGGCGACGGCGGCGAGCTTCCAGGCGAGCTGCTCCTCACGCGGCAGCCGGTCGGCACTGGGGTGGACGCGGACGTGGTGCTCGATCACGGGACTCCTCGGGGGCGTTCGACGGCTCTCGGGCTTGCATGATCGAGCCTGCTCGTCGGACGGCCGATGATCCAGCACGCCAATCGGTGGAATCCGTACGGCGGATTCCTGTGAACCTGCGAAACCTGCGAACGTCGCTGGGGGGAACCGGTTCCCCGCAGCGGCCCGGAACAGCGCAGCGCCCCGGAGAACGCGCGGGTGGCGCG
>NZ_JBHWIJ010000018.1:0-55639 GCF_042732255.1 Kitasatospora sp. NPDC059803
CGGCGCGCGCGCGCGGGGGCGCGCCCCCCCCCCCCCCGCCCCCCGCCGCGGGCGCCCGGCCGCGCGGGCGCGGGGGGCGCGCCCCGCGCCCCCGGGGGGGCGGGGCGGCGGGCGGCGTGCAGGGGACGTCAGGAACCGGCCAGCAGGTCGCGGAGCAGGGCGACGGTGTCGGCGTCGAGGTCACGGCCGGTGCGGCGGCTGAGCGCGTCGAGACGGTTGACGGCGCGCAGGAGTTGGTCGCGGGCGCCGGCCGAGGCGTAGGCGTAGAAGAGGTCCCGGTGCAGGAGTTCGACGTCCGGGGCGACGGCGAGGCCGCGGAAGACGGCGGCCTCGGCGCTGCGGTGGTCGCCGTACTGCAGGCGGCGGGCGGCCAGTTCGTGGGCGGTGTCGACGATCGCCGCGATCATGTCCTGGCGTTCGGCCTCGGCCCAGCCGTAGGAGGCGGGCGGGGCCTCGGCGAACGGGGCGCCGCGCACCAGGGCCAGGGCGTGGGCGAGGGCGGCGTCGGCGGTGGCGCTGGTGCTGCGCATGCCGCGCCGGTAGAGGCTGCGGAACTCGTCCCAGTCGCAGGTGACGACCGGGGTGAAGGAGTAGCCGTCGGTGGTGTCGGTGGGCAGGAAGGCGCGGCCCTCGGGCGAGGTGCCGAACCAGGCGGCCAGGTCGGCGAGTTTGCCGGGGAGCGGGCTCTTGGCGTCGGCCGCGGTGGGGTGCGGGTCGAGGTGGGCGGCGCCGGGGTGGAGGTCGTGGTCGAGGGCGTGGTGGTCGGCACCGGGCCGCAGCGCGAGGTAGACGGCGAGTTCGGTGAGCCGGGACAGCGCGCCGGGTTCGGCGGTACCGAGGGCTCCGGCGACGTCGACCGGGCCGAGCAGGCGGATCCGGGGGGCGTTGCGGGCGGCGTGCGCCTCCGGGGAGCGCAGGATGGCGAGCAGGTCGTCGCTGTCGCTGCGCCCGGGGGTGGTCTGGGCGACCGGAGCGACGGCGGCGGGGCCGGGCTCGGCTCCGGGTTCGACTCCGGACTCGGTGTGGGAATCAGCGTGGGAATCAGCGTGGGAATCGGCTTCGGCCGGGGCCTCGGCTTCGGTGCCGGGCAGGAGGTCGGGCACGAGGTCGGGCGAGGGCTCCGGCCGGGACGGGACGCGCGGGTCGACGCCGGAGGGCGCGGGCGCGGGCTGGTGGACCGGGGCCGGCTCGACGGGCGACTGCGGCACGACCGGCTGGACGGACTGGACGGCAGGCACGGACGGCACGGGCTGGACGGCGAGGACGGCCGCGGGGGCTTGCTGCGGTGCCTCCGCCGCGTCCCCCGCCACCGCATCCGGGCGGCGCAGGTCCCGGGTGGCCTCGTCCGCTGCCTCGTCCGTGGCCTCGTCAACGACCTGCCCGACCGCAAGCTCTTCCTCGGTACCGGTACCGGTACCGGTACCGGTCTCGGCGGAGGCGGCCTGCCGCCCCTGCCCGTTGACCGCGTACCGCCCAGGCCCGGCCGGAGGGGCCGGTACCGGCGTCGCCGGGTCGGTGCCCGCGAACGGGCTGGCGCCGGTGCCGATGACCCGGGCGAGCAGCCGGGGCCCGGCGGCCGTGTCCGTACCGCCCTGCGCGCCGGTCGCGGCGGCGCCGACGGCGGCCAGCACGGGTACGGCGGCGGGCAGTTCGGCCGTGTCGGTGTCGTCGTCGTCCGCGTCGGGGTCGAGGCCGGGACCGTCCAGGGTCCAGGCGGGGGCCGGGTGCTGGGTGAGGTCGTCGGCGGCGCGGAGCAGTTCGGTGACCTGGTCGTACTGCTGGTCGCTGAGCCGCTGGAGTTCGACGGTGAGGTGCAGGCCGGGGATGGCCGCCTGGCCGGTGGCCGGGAGGGTCCAGCGGGCGACGGGGCCGGTGCCGCGTTCGGGGGCGCGGGTGATGACGGCGACGCAGGTGCGCGGCCGGGCGTCGAGCAGGCGGCCGAGTTCGGCGGGGACCTCGCCGCCGGGCTGCTGGGCGCAGAGCACGATCTCGGGGGTCCAGGACTCGTCGGCCTGGCCCCGGCTGCGGGCGTCGCGCGGGCTGGCGGCCTCGGCGGCGACCAGGGTGGCGCGGGCCTTGGCGGTACGCGGGCCGAGGGCGGCGAGCGCGGCCTCCAGGGTGGGGTGGCGGTGGATGCGTTCGGCGGCCGGGCCGCTGATCGGCACCTCCTCGGCGAGGTCGACCAGGTGCAGGTGGAGCCGGTCGGCGAGCGGGCTGTGCGCGAGTTCGACGGCGAGGGTGCGCAGGATGTCGCGGGCGTCGTCGGGGTGGCCGGAGAGGTGGAGCAGCCGGACGGCCTCCAGGTCGGCGAGGACGACCGAGCCGTCGGGCGAGGTGCCGAGGGTGACCAGGGCGGGGTAGGGCGCGGCGGTCTTGCGGGCCTGGGCGGCGCTGAGCAGGTCGCCGGAGTCGAGGCTGCACCACCAGACGTTGGCGGCGTGCGCGGCGCGGAACGGCGCGATCGGGGTGGCCGGGCCGGAGAGGTGCAGTTCGATGGTGTGGCCGGGGGTGATCCGGGCGGCGACGATGGCGGGCAGGCGCTTGCCGCCGCGCACGGTGTTGCGGGCCATGGTGCGCAGGGCGCGGTCGAGCAGGTCGAGGCCGGCGTCGTCCTGACGGGCCCTGAGCTCGTTCTCGAAGGCGGCGGCCTCGGCGTCGGGCATGGTGATGCGGTGCC
Organism: Kitasatospora sp. NPDC059803; assembly: GCF_042732255.1. Taxonomy (NCBI): domain Bacteria; kingdom Bacillati; phylum Actinomycetota; class Actinomycetes; order Kitasatosporales; family Streptomycetaceae; genus Kitasatospora; species Kitasatospora sp. NPDC059803. The sequence continues at coordinate 2,678 of NZ_JBHWIJ010000018.1, forward strand.
GGGGGCGGCGGGCGCGCAGTTGGGTGCCGCGCTTGTGGGCGACGGTGCCGACCATGACGGCGGCGAGCAGGACACCGACGGTGGAGGCGGTGAGGGCGATGGAGTAGTCGTCACCGGCGGCCGGTTCGGCGTGCGCGGCGGGGGCGGGCGCATGGGCGGGCGCGTGGGTGGGCGCCGGGGTGACGGGCTGGGACGCGGCCGGGGTCGGCGCGGGGGCGGGAGTGGCGGGCGCCTGGTCGGCCGGCGGCTGGCCGGTCGACGGAGCCGGCTGCGGCGCCGGAGCGGGCGCGGGCTCGGACGGAGGAGCAGGCGAAGGAGCGGGCGCGGGAGCGGCCGTCCCCGGCACCGTGAGCACCATCCCGGGCACCAGCACGTCCGGATCGGTCAGCCGTTCTCCGTCCGGCGCCTGGGCGCCCTTGTTCGCCTCGAAGAGCTTCGGCCACGCCTCGGCGTCCCCCAACTCCCTCTGGGCGATGACGGACAGGCTGTCCCCGCCCTGGACGGTCACCGTCGCATGCCCACCCGCACCCGGCTCCGTCCCGGCCTGCGGCACCTGGGCCGACCCGGCACCGGAAGCAGGGGCGGGCGCGGGCTCGGACGGAGGAGCAGGCGTCGGAGCAGGCGAAGGCGCCGACCCGTCCGCCTTCGCGTCCCCCGGCATCAGCAGCGCCCACCCCGGCTGGATCGGCCGGTCGGCGTCGAAGCGGATGCCGGAATCGTCCATCACCCGGCCGTCGTTGAGCTTGGCGATCTCCACCCACCGTTCACCGGAGCCCAGTTGGCGTTCGGCGATGGACCACAGGCTGTCAGCGGGCCGGCTGTCCCGCACGGTGTACGTGGGGTTCTGCTCGGCGGCGGGCGCCAGCGCGGGCGCGGCCTGGGCGGCGGGCAGGGCGGCGCGCTGCACTCCGGCCGCCAACTCCGCCGGGGCGGTGGCGGTGTGGGCCGGGGTGGCGGCGAAGGCCGAGCCGGCGACCGGCATCAGCGCGAACACCGAGCCGACCAGGCCGGCCGCCATCCGCTGGCTCCAGCCGAAGGCGGGGATGCGGCGGGCGATCCGGCCGCGCAGCTGCGCGGGGATCTCCAGCAGGACGGAGAACGCGAAGCAGCCCCAGGCGAGCCAGCCGACCACGACCAGCAGCCAGAGGAACAGCCGTCCGTCGTCCGGGCCGGTGAGCGCCTGGCCGACGCCGTCCGGCGCGACGTCGCCCATCGCGGCGACCGCACGGGTGCCGTAGAGCAGCAGCGCGGGGACGCCGAGCAGCAGGGCGAGCAGGGTGACCAGCGCGGCGAGCGCGGTGATCAGGGCTGCGCCGCGGCCGCGCCCGCGCGGTGGGCGGGGCGCCGGGGCGGCGGGGCGGCCGGCGGCCCGGTGTCCGGTGTGGGCCCGGCCGTTGGCGCTCCGGGCCTGGTCCTTGGCGCCCGGGCTCCGGCCCTTGGCGGTTCGAGCCCGGCCCGGGGCGGTTCGGGCCTGGTCCTTGGCACGTGGCGCGGCCATCAGTCGGTCTCCGCTTTCTCGACTCCGTGGACGAGGGTCGCACTGCCCTTGCCCGTTACCTTCCGCTCCCCGAGCGCGCCCAGCAGGACGGGCCGGTAGTCGGCCCGCACGGTGACGGTGACGACCTTGCCGTCGCCGGAGAACTCGACCTCGCCCGCCTGGAGGCCGTACAGGGCCAGGTAGGCGTCGGCGGCCTGCCGGACGTAGTCCTGCTGGATTTTGAAGCCCTTCCCCTGGAGGACGGCGGCCTGGTCGAGCTGCTGTCCGCCGACCCGCGCGGCCTCCTGGGCGTAGGCGTCGGTGCGTTCGGCGACCCGCAACCGGCCGCCGGCGTCGATCACCAGGGCGATGACGAGCACGACGTAGGCCGCGCAGATCGCCACGAAGAGGGCGACCGCGCCCCGGTCGGAGCGGCGTCGGCGCCGCGCCCTGACAGGCACTCCCATCCCCCCTGCCCCTCCCGCACCTCGTCCGCCCCACCGGCCCCCACCGGGCGCCGGCCGGTCCCGTCGCGTCATCCCCCGTGCGCTCTCCGCTTGCGTCTCCCCCGCGCGGGCCGTCCCCAATCCCCCGTCGTGGCCCGTGTCCCGCCGGGTGCCGCCCCGGGCCGTCATGTGCCCCGGTAGCGGTCCACCACGGAGGTGAACTCGCCGACGAGGTGCTTCGTCACGGGTACGCCGGACGGTCCGCCGAGCAGGTCCGCCAGTTCGACGTCGCACACCACGGTGACCTTGACGGTCGTGACGGCGCCGCCGGGCAGGTCCAGTCGGCCGGGCACGACCTGGACGTCCCCGTTGCGGCAGGAGACTCCCTGCTGGCGCAGCGTCGCGAGGGCCGAGTCCCGGCCCGGCTGCGTCATCCCGTCGACGCTGCGCTGCAGCGAGGCGGTGCGGGCGCCGGCCCGGGCGGCGGCCTCGACCGTACCGGCCGTGGTCTGCACCCGCCCGGCGGCGATGGCCACCAGGACCAGCCCGACCACCGGGGGCACGACGATCGCCGCCTCGATGGCGACGGCGCCGCCGTCGCTCCGCCGGACCGGCCACCACCGGGGCCGGCGTGCGGAACGGCGCTCGGCCCGGGGCGCGCAACGGCGCTCGGAACCACGCTCGGCGCGCGGCGCCGGCCACCAGTCGGCCCGGGTCCGCTGTCTCACGGCGCCACCGCCACCGGCGGGACGAAGTGCTCGCGCGGCGCCTCGGCGAACTGCGTGAGGGCGGGCGCCGACAGCCCGGGTATCAGCAGCGGCGGGCGCACCGCCACCGTGACCCGGACCACTTCGGGCGTGCTGCCGTCGGTCGTCACCGTGTACGAGTGCACGCCCTGCCGGTCGAGGAAGTCCCTGGCCTGTCGGCGCGCCGCCTCGTTCTTCACCTCGTCCGTCGCGTTGCCCTGGATCCGGCCGGCGTCCACGCCCTCGCGGGCGGCGGTGAGCGCGAGCTGGCGGTCGTACCACAGCAGCGCGGCCTGGACGACGAGCATCAGGAGCACCAGGACGACCGGGAAGACGATGGCGAGGCTCACGCTCATCGACCCCCGGTCGCCGCGGCGGCGAGGTCGGTACGTCACTTGGTGGCGCCTCCCGCGGCCGCGCCCGCACCCGGCATGTTCGGGTCCTGCTGCACCTTCTGCACGACCTTGTCCTTCAGCAGGTACAACGCGGTCGCGACGGCGCCCGCGACGAAGACCAACGCGATGATGGCGAGGGCGAGTTCGATGCTGATCGCGCCGCGGTCGCCGCGCGCGCGGGCGGCCCGCAGCCGGCCGAGCCGCAGGGTGAACAGCAGCAGGGCGAACTGCACGGGCAGCAGGACGGGCCGGATCAGCCGGCCTGCCAGGTGGACGAGTCGGACGGTCATTCGGGTCTCCCGGGGTGGAGTGCGGTGTGGTGCCAGATGCCCTGTGAGGAGGGTCAGTTGAGCATCTGGTGGAGTGCGGGGAAGACGATCAGGACGGTCATCAGCAAGGTGAGGGCGGCTCCGGGTGCGACCATCCGCTCGCTGTCGGCGTTGGCGCGGGCGAGGTCCTCGGCGAGCAGCTCGCCGCGCAGGCCCTTGGCGCGCGCCCGCAGGGTGTCGTACACGGCGGCGCCGTCGGTGCCGGACAGCCGCATGATGTCCGCCACGTCCTGCAGCGGGCTGAGCCCCAACTCCTCGGCCAGCGCGTCGAGTCCGGCCCAGGGCGGGAGCCGGTCGGTGGCGGCGCGGTCGAGGGCGTCGCGGATGCGCCGGAACACGGTGCCGCGCCCGACCGCGGCGGCGCGGCGCAGCGCCTCGGCGGGCCCGCAGTCGGCGGCCCGTTCCAGGGCGACGAGTTCGAGGTAGGCGGCGATGCCGTGCAGGTACTCGCTGCGCGCCTCCTTGGCCTCGCCGCGCACGATGCCGTCGGGGACGAACCAGAGCAGGCCGGCCAGCAGCGGCCCGGCCAGCAGCGGCAGGGCGAAGGGCAGGCCGATGTCCATCAGCGCGGCCATCGCGCCCAGGTAGGCGGGCAGCAGCAGGCCGATCGCGGCGAACAGCAGCTTGTGCACCATGAACCGGGCCGGGGATCGGCCGATCAGGGCGAGTTCGCGGTGCGGCAGGGACACTCCGCGCAGGCCGATCGAGCGCTCGCCGATCCGGTCGTACCAGCGCGGCCGCTCGTCCGGGTCCGCGGCCCGTTCGGCGGGGGTGCGGTGCAGCCGGTCCAGGGCCTGGCGCAGGTCGGGCGGCGCGGGCCGCAGTTCGGCGATCAGCAGGGCGACGCCGCCGGCGGCGACGGCCCCGGCCAGCACGGACCAGGGGGAGATCACCGGACCTCCCCGAGCTGCTGGAGCGCCTCGTCCTCGCGCGCCGGGGCGCGGCGCCCGGCCTTGCCGCGCCGGTCGGGCGCCAGCAGCCGGGGCACCGGCGGGTGCGAGGCGAGGGCGCGCATCCAGGCGATGATCGCGACGAACAGGGCGGCGACGACGGCGAGCACGATCTGGCCGAGCAGCGTGCCGTACGGCCGGGTGTACTCGGTGTTGAAGGAGCCGACCGTGACGACCAGCACGATGATGCCGACCAGCCAGCGGATGGTGGTGCGGTGCTTGGCCCGGTCGGCCTCGATGGCGCGGCGCTGGCGGACCTCCTCGCGCACCGAGTCGGCCATGTCGGCCAGTGCCCGGGCCAGGCCGGGGCCACTGTCACCGGAGCGCAGCACGAGCGCGGCGAGCACCTTGTCGGCGGTGGCGTCGGCGACGCTGTCGGCGAAGGCCTGGAGCGCCTCCTCGGGCCGCCAGCGGGCCTGGAGCCGGGCGGCCAGTTCGCCGATCTCCTCCTCCAGGGCGGCGGGGGCGGTGCGGCGGCTGGTGACGATGGCCTGGTTGAGGCCGACGCCGAGCAGCAGCACGTCGGCGATGCGCTGGGTCCACTCGGACAGCGCCTCCAGGCGTTCGATCCGGCGGTTGTCCGGGCGGGTGGTGTCGAACAGCCAGGGCAGGCCGAACACGGCCAGTGGCACCAGCAGGGCGGCCAGCGGGATGCCGGTGAACAGCCAGGCGAGCGGGGCGCCGGCGAGCGCGAGCGGCAGCTGGATCCGGCGCAGCCGGGCGACCCGGGCCGAGGCGGCGCCGGGGGCGCCGTACCAGAAGACGTGGGCGCGGCCGGCCAGCGGGGTGCTCCGCTCCGGGGTCTCGTCCTCGTCCGCCGGGTCGCTGCCGCGGGCCCAGGCCACCAGGGCGACCAGGCCGCCCGCGACGGCCAGCCCGCACAGGGCGAACAGCAGCATCATCGCGCGCCACCGCCGATCCGCAGTTGCAGCGGGGCGGCCCAGCCGCCGTAGCGGGAGCCGAGCAGGGCGGCGTCGAAGCCGGCCCGGCGCAGGTCGTCCAGGCACTGCGGCGGGGTGTGCGGGACGGCCCGCGGCTCGCCGAGGTCGACCCGGGGGCCGAACACGGTGTTCAGCGCGGGCCGGCCGCTCTCGCCGAGGCCGGCGACCTCCAGGACGTGGGAGACGAAGCGGTGCCGGCGGCCGCCGACGGCGGTCTCGTCGACCATGGCGACATGCACGATGAGGTCCAGGGCGTTGGCGGTGAGCCGGTAGGCGAGCGAGTCGGTCATGTGCGAGCCGTACTCCAGGCAGAGTTCGGCGATGCGGTCGACGACCATGTGCGGGCCGCGGGCGTGCAGGGTGCACATCGAGCCGCCCTCGCCGTTGGTCATGACCCGCAGCATCGGGACGACCTCGCCGGATCGGACCTCGCCGACGATGATCCGGGACAGCGTCATCCGCAGCGCCGCCGGGATGAGGTCGCCGATCGTCAACTCGCCTGCCAGGCGGCCCTCGACGCGTTCGCCGTTGCCCTCGCGGGCCTCCATCGGGACGACCTGGCGCAGGTGGCCGAGGGTGTGCAGCCACAGCTCGAACTCCGACTCCAGGGTGCCGATCCGCTCGTCCGGCGGGATCTCGGCGGCCATCGCGCGCAGCAGGCTGGTCTTGCCGACGCCCTGGGTGCCGGTGATCATCACGTTCTTCCGGGCCCGGATCGCGGCGGCCAGGAACGCGGCCAAGGTGCTGTCCAGGGTGCCGAGTTCGACCATCTCGGGCAGCGTCGCCGAGGCCACCCGGTGGCGCCGGATCGCCACGTACGGGCGGGGCGTCACCTCGGTGAGCGCCTGGAGGCGCATGCCGCCCTCCAGGCGCAGCGCGAGGGTCGGGCTGGCGGTGGACAGGCTGCGCTCGCCGCCGCCGTGCTGGCGGGCCAGGTCCTGGAGCAGTTCGACGAGTTCGGCGTCGCTCTCGGCCACCGGCGGTACCTGGCGCAGGGGTTGGTGCACCCGGGAGACCCAGACGTCGTCGCAGCCGTTGATCAGGATGTTCTCGATCTCCGGGTCGTCCAGGTAGGGCTGGAGCCGCCCGGCCCGGAACAGCAGGTCGAAGACGGCCTCGGCGAGCGCGCGGTCCTGCTCCCGGGTGGGCGGGATGCCGTGGGTCTGCGCGTAGGCGTCGGACCAGCGGGCGACCGCCTCCTCGATCAGCGCGCGGCCGCGCTGGCGGCGGGTGGCGCGGTCCGGTTCGGCGCCCGAGGTGGCGGTCAACCGGGTGATCTGCTGGTGCAGTTCGGCCGCGACCTGGCGCTTCAGCTCGCGGGCGACCTGCGGGTCGACGGCCGGCCGGGTGGCGGCGCCGCGCAGGTCGAGCGAGGGCAGCTGGGAGGGCACGGCGGTGGGCGTGGCCGCGCCGCCCGGCTGGACGTACGGCGGCGGCGCGGGCTGCGGGGCGACGGGGCCCGGCCGGTAGGCCTGGGGCGGGGCGGCCGCCTGCGTCTGGGCCTGTGTCGGGGCCTGGGCCTGGGCCGGGGTGGCCCAGGGCAGCGCGGCCGGGTCGGCCGCGGGGTGCTGGTGCAGGGGGCTACCGCGCACGGAGCACCTCCCCGGGGTTGTACGGCTGCGGACCGTTCGGGTGTGTCTGATCGGGTGTCACGGCGGGCTGCTGGAGCGGGTAGCGGCCGTCGTCCTCGGGCTCCGGGCGGACGTACGCGCCCTGCTGGTCGTACGGGCCGAACCCGGCCTGCTGGTCGTACGCGACGTAGCCGCCCTGCGGCCCGTACGGCGACTGCGGCTGCGACTGCTGCGGTTGCTGGACGTGCCCCGGGAACGGGGCCGGAGCGGCCGGCTGGGGGGCCAGCCCGGCCAGCGGCGCCACCGGGCCGGTGGTGATCACCGGCCCGACCGGCTGCGGCGGGGAGTACGAGGGCTGCTCCCCCTCCACCGGCCGGTACGCCGTCGGCGCGGCCGCCTGCGGGGTCGGCACCGGGGGCTGGACGTGCACCGCGGTCGGGGGCTGGGGCTGGGGCTCGGTCCGGGCCGCGGCGGTGAGCTGGGCCGGGACGGGCGCGGCGGTCGGCGCGAGCCGCTGGCGACGGCGGCGGACCAGCAGCTGCACCTCATCCGCCGCCGAACGCGCCGTCCGCATCAGCTCCGAGCGGATGAACCGCCGGTCGGTGATGTCACCGCCGTCGGAGAGCACCCGGGCCGTGCGGGTGGCGTGCGGCAGCAGCCCCAGCACCGGCAGGCCGAACTCGCGCGACACCTCCGGTCCCGAGTACGGCCCCTCGGCGACCAGCAGCAGTCCGAGCGCGTCCACCCCGGTGCCGGCCGTGGCGAGGTCCTCGGCGAGCGCGGACAGCCGGGGCCGGGCCGAGCTCAGGCCGCGCAGCGTGGTGCGGACGGTCACCGCGACCACGTCCGCCCGGCGGGCCAGCACGGCGCTCACGCCGGTGGCGCCGGAGCGGCCGAGGTCCACGATGACGTCGTAGCCCTGCGGTTCGAGGCCGTGCAGCAGGTCGACGAGCGGCTCCCAGGTGTAGGCGAGACCCGGGGCCTGGGTGGGGTCGGTCAGCCCGGGCAGCAGCAGCCGCTCGGCGGTGCCCTCGGGCGAGAGGTCGATCAGCTGCTCCCAGATGGTCGCGGCGAGCAGTCCGCGCCGGTCGGCGACGGCCAGGTTGCGCAGCCCGTACACCGCGTCGACCCGGCCCTCCAGGGCGCCCGCGAGCACCGCGCCGCCGTCCGGGTCGGCCTCCACCAGCAGGACCCGCCGTCCGGGTTCCAGCGGCCAGGCCAGCAGCAGGGCCAGGGCAGCCGTGGTCGCGCCGGGCGCGCCCGGGCCGCCGGCCACCGCGATCACCGCCATCAGGCGCCACCCGCCCCGGTCGGGGGCACGGGGGCCGTGGCAGCGCCGGAGGCGGTTCCGGTCGCCGGGGCCGTCGGCGCGGCGCTGCCGCCGGTACCCGCACCGGCGGTCCCGGTCGCGCCGCCCGCCGCGGCGGCGCGCGGGGCCAGCAGGACCTGGATCCGGCCGCCGGCCACCCACTGCGCCAGCCGGGGGCCGTCCGCCGCGCCGACGGCCACGTCGATCACCTGGCTGCCGTCGGTGTCCACCCGGCCGACCGTGATGACCGTCGCGGGCATCGAGTCGGCCTTGGTGTTGTCCGGGGTGTAGACCACGACGATCTGCAGCCCCGGCTGGAGCCGGGTGGCGGGCAGTTGGCTGTGCTTGGCCGAGACGCCGACCACGATCTGGCCGGGCTGCACCGCCAGGGTCTGCGCGACGTCGCCCCTGGTGAGCATCGCGCCGCGCTTGAGGTCGGTGGCGGCCCGCATGCCGACCGCCTTGTCCCGTTCGGTGGCCGCCAGCGGCCGCAGCGCCGGATCGCCGGCGATCCGGGCCACCACCAGGTCGTCGTCGGTGATCACCTGCCCCCACGGGATGTCCCGGGCCAGCGCCAGCACGGCGACCCGCTGGCCGGTGCTGTTGTAGAGCACCGCGCCGCCCAGGCCGCCGGCGGCGATCAGCGCGACGGCCATCGCCAGCACCGCCGGGCGCCGCCGCCGGGCCCGCAGCGTCCGGCCGGGGACGTGCGGGGCGGCGCGCCCCTTGCCCTTGCCCGCACCGCTGCCCGGGGCCTCGCCCGGCCCCTGCCCCTGGTCCGGGACCGCCACGGACACCGCGGCCCCTGCGGGTGTGCCGGATCCCGGCGTCGCGAACGTACGGTTCTCCACCGGGTTCCGCCCTTCCCTCGTGCTCGTTCCGGATCGTCGGTACTGGGTTCTCGGTGCTCGGGTCGTCACCGCTCGGGCCGCCGGTGCCCGGGCTTCAGTGCCCGGGCTTCGGTGCCGTGGTCGCGTGCGGCCGGCCGCCGGCGCCCCGCGGCCGGGCCGCGGGGCATCGGACGTCCGCCGCCGCCGGGTCAGTTGAGGACCTGCACCTCGGCGACCTTGAGCGTGAAGTTCGAGGACTGCGGCATCTTGACGTCGAAGGTCTTCGCGTTCGGCCCCGTGACCACGACCTCGCCCACCCAGTTCGCCGTCACCGTGCCGTCGAAGACGCCGCTCTTCCTGGTGCCCGAGCCCACGGCGAACTCGTAGCCGCAGTCCGGGGACTTGGCGGCGCCGTACTTGGGGTCGTACGGCGTCCCGGCCTTGTCGCAGGTCACGGAGACGCCGCTGTCGAAGACCCAGGTCACGCCCCTCAGCACCGGTGTGACGGTGACCGAGGCGCCCGGGACGGACAGCGTCTTGGGCGCGGGCGCCGCCACGCCGTCCAGCCAGAGCCAGACCGGCGCCTTCACCACCGCCGTGCCCTTGGGCGCGACGCCCGCCGTCGGCTTCGGGAAGCGCATCTCGTGGGCGAAGCCGAAGCCGACGTCCACCAGGTTCAGCGCCGGCGGCCCGGCCGGCGAGGTGGCCTCGAACACGATCTCGGCGCCGTCCTGGCCGCCGCCCGTCTGCGGGCAGACCTTCGAGTAGAGCGCGCCCTCGGACGGCTTGTGGCCCTGCCACGCCGGGTCGCCCTCGGGGAGCGGGTTGTCCAGCGGGCGGAAGTAGCACCCGACGCCGCTGTTGAACCAGCCGCGCTCCGGGTCGTGGCAGGGCCACTGCTGGTCGTGGTAGCTGCACAGCAGCGGCCCGTCGCTCGTACCGCCCCCGCCGCCACCGCCGGGCTGCGACGGTCCGGGTTTCGGTTTCGTGCCACCGGTGTTGACCCCGGAGCAGATCACATCCGGGTAACACTGTTCGGCACCTCCGCCCGGCGGTTCGTCCGCCGCCGCCGACACCGCCGAGGCCAACAGCAACCCGGCGGACAACGGCGCGAGGATCGCGAATCGCCGGGCCGGTTTACGCGTGTTCAGCATGCCCGGTCCACCTCCCGCTTGAAGTCGTAGATCAGCCAACGTGCTTGGAACCAGCGCAGGGACGCGGTCGCGACGTAGCGGTTCAGTCGGTCACCCGGATCCTTTGCCACCTGGGTGACGGCGTCGACGCGGTGCCATCCCGACACGTCGACGCAGTCCTCGATCACGGCGGTCTGCGGATCGGCTTTCAGGTCAATGGCCTTGACCACCGCCGAATTGCGCGGCGTTCCGGTCATCACCAGTTTGGCGTCGCGAAGTTGGCGGAGACTGACCAGGGTGTCGGTAAGGGCCCGCCCGGAAGAGTACGTCTCCAGAGCGAATCCGTCCGAATCCGACCGCCCGAATGCCTCGGCCTGGGCCTGCCACCAGTCCTGATACGTCTTCAGGGCCAGCCGCCCCATGGCACCTTCCGGCCCGTCCGTCGGCGCGATCGAGGTGTTTACCGAACCACCCGAAGGAGGTACCGGATCCACTCCCGCGACACTGGGCGCAGCCGTTCCGAGCCGATCGACGGAACCACCGGCACCGCCGCTCGCACAGGCTCCGAGGAGCAACACCAGAACCACCCCACCGACCCCAACCGCCCCAGGGCGCAACACATTTCCGCGCTGCCGCATCGCCCCACCTCGTCGCGACCGACCGATTCGTGATCCGTGGCCGCCGGAAGAATTCTGTCGTCCCGCAGGTGTTTCCGCTGGGGATCGATTCTTCGCCAACCCACCCCATCACGGCAACACCTCAGGCCACCTGACCTTACGCGGAAGGCGGTTCCGTCGGGGCACTTTCCCGCCACAGAACGGCCAACAGTTCTTCGGAAAGCGACAATCCGGCCAATGCGCCCCGAACCGCGGCCCGATTGCGCATCAACAGGCGCCCGCCCTGCGGCGGAACGAGCAGGCGCGCGCCCGGCGCACCCGAACCACCCGGCGCTTCGCCCCCGTCGAGCAGCGCGGCGACGGACGGCTGGAGATCCAGCGGGGCGACGGCGGCCGGGGCACCCGGGACACCCTGCCGCAGCACGGTGGTCAGGGCATGGCTGAACGAGCCCTCACCACCCGGCAGTACGGCGTCCCGGCCGCGTCTGCCCGGGGTGTACCGGCCGACCCGGCCCCACAGCGGGACACGCGGGTAGGCCAGCAGTTCGCCCGCGCCGTCCTCGCCGCCGCCGCGCTCCAACGCCGCCCAGGTGTCCCGGTCGGCCACCGCGTCGACCAGCAGCAGGGCCTCCTCGTGGCCACCGTGCACCATCGCGCTGACCACCCAGTCCCAGGCCAGGCCGCGCCGGTAGGCGTTGTCGGCGGTGCTGCCGCCGGTCACCAGGGCGAGCCGCCGCCCGCGCGGATCGACCGCCAACTGGCCGACCAGGCAGACCACCAGCCACCGGCCCGGGTGCTGGGCGGCCTCCCGGACGGCGGTGAGCATCGCGTTGGCGTCCGCGTCCGGCGCCACCTCGGTGACCCGGCAGCCGGCCGCGCCGACGTCGAAGCACATCCCGGGCAGCACCCGCGCGAGCAGCCGGGCGCCGTCCGGCGCCAGTGCCGAGCCCCCGAAGCCCCGATCGGGCCCGCCGTTCGCCCCGATCACCACCAGGTCGACCCCGCCCGCCATCCGCACGCCCCCTCCCATGCCGGCCCCGGCGCACCCGGGGCCGCCCGCCGCGCCCGCCGCTGCCGTGGTGCGCAGGGGCGCGTACCGTACCGCCGCCGGGCAGGCTACCGCCCCGGGCGGCCGCCGACGGGGCTCCCGGCCCGTCCGCTCAGGGACCATGGGCCCTATCGGCGCGCGCGCCGACCGGAGGACGATCGGACGCATGGAGCGTGAGGACCGTGTGGAGACCCTGAGCGAGGCCGAGTGCCTGCGGCTGCTCAGCACCGTGCCCGTCGGGCGCGTGGTGTACACCGAGCACGCGCTGCCGGCCGTGCTACCGGTCTCCTTCGAGGTCCTGGACGGGCGGTTGGTGCTCGCCGTGCGCCGGGGAAGTGCCACCGCGCGCGGGCTTGACGGCACCGTGGTGGCCTTCCAGGCGGACCTGCTGGACCCGGTCACCCGGACGGGCTGGAGCGTGCTGGTCCACGGCCGGGCGGACGTGGTGCGCGAGCCCGAGCAGGTGCGGCGGGTGCTGCGGTCCGGCCTGCGGCCGTGGGTGGGGGACCCGGAGCCGCTGTTCGTCGCGCTGGTGCCGGAACTGGTCAGCGGCCGGCGGCTGTTCCCGACCGGGCAGGACGCGCTGGGGCGCGGGGCGCTGCGGTCCTGAAACACCCACAGGGCCGCCGCGCCCTCGGGTTCCCGGGTTCCTGTGTTCCCGGGTTCCGGTGTTCCCGGGTTCCCGCGTTCCCGGTTCCGCACCGCTGACAGATACCGGCGGGTACGCATACGCTTCCGGCGTCCTGACCCCTCCCCCAGGAGCGCACCGTGACGAGCTTCGCCTCCCTCGCCGATCTGACCGCCGCCGTCGGCACCGAACTGGGCACCAGCGAGTGGCACACCATCGGGCAGCGGCAGATCGACCTGTTCGCCGAGGCGACCGGCGACCACCAGTGGATCCACGTGGACCCGGAGCGGGCCAAGGAGAGCCAGTTCGGCTCGACCATCGCGCACGGCTACCTGACCCAGTCGATGATCCCGGTGCTGGCGAAGGAGTGCTACGGCGTCGAGGGCGTGCGCATGGCGCTGAACTACGGCTCGGAGAAGGTGCGCTTCCCGGCGCCGGTGCCGGTGGGCACCGCGATCCGGGCCACCGCCGAACTGGTCTCGGCCACCGAGGTGCCGGGCGGGGTCCAGGCGGTGGTGCGGTTCACGATCACCAGCGCGGAGAGCGCCAAGCCGCACTGCGTCGCGGAGACGATCACCCGCTTCTACGCGTAGCGGCACCGGGCGGCTCCACGCGGAGCGGCACCGGGCGGTGGCCCCGGGCGCGCGACCGGGGCGGGGTACGCCGATTGGCCCGCGCGGGGCCGCTCACCAGGTCCGGACGGCCCATGACGAGTAGTCTCCGACGAGATGGTTGTCGTATCGCAGCGGCCCCACCAGTCGCCCGGATACCCGCCCCGGCATGCCCGGTAGCCGTGACCGTCCTTGGAGGAGCCTTGCCCCGCCCCGCCCCCTGGTTCTCCCGCCTCGCCGGTCTGTCCTCGCAGTTCATCACCCCGCCGACCAACAGCCCGACCACCAGCCCGGCCCTCGGCCCGACCGCGAACCGCACCGGGTCGGGCCTGGCCCGACTGCCCCGCGCGGCCTGGCACCTGGTCCGGGCCGAGGCCTTCGGTGCCGAACCCCGGGGCGAACGGCTGGCCCGGATCCACCGCTCCCCGCAGTTCGCCGACGGCGCCTTCCGCAACCCGCTGCCCACCCGCCGCCTGGTCTACGAGCGCAGCCCGCTGGAGATCACCCGCGCCCAACTGACCGGGGACAAGACCCGCCGGGCACCGACCGCCGCCGTACCCGTGCACCGGCTGCTCCCGGTCGACCTCGCCCTGCCGCCGGACTCCGGACTGCGACTCACCTGGCTCGGCCACGCCACCGTGCTCGCCGAGATCGGCGGGCGGCGGGTCCTGATCGACCCGGTGTGGGGCGAGCGCTGCTCGCCGTTCGCCTGGACGGGGCCCAAACGGCTGCACCCGATGCCGCTGCCGCTGTCCGAACTCGGGCCGGTGGACGTGGTGGTGATCTCCCACGACCACTACGACCACCTCGACATGGCCACCATCCGCGCGCTGATCGGGACGGACGCGGTGTTCGCCGTCCCGCTCGGCGTCGGCGCGCACCTGGAGCGCTGGGGAGTACCGACCCGGCGGATCGCCGAACTCGACTGGTGGGAGTCGGCCGAGATCGCCGGGCTCACCCTCACCGCCACCCCGGCCCGGCATTACTGCAGCCGCGGCCCGCGCACCAGCGCGCTGTTCCTCTGGGCGTCCTGGGTGGTGGCCGGCGGCGGGCACCGGATCTTCCACAGCGGGGACACCGGCTACTTCCCGGGCTTCGCCGAGATCGGCCGCCGGCTCGGGCCGTTCGACGCGACGCTGATGCAGGTCGGCGCGTACAGCGACTTCTGGCCCGAGGTGCACATGACGCCCGAGGAGGGCGTCCGGGCCCACCTGGACCTCGGCGGCGATCTGCTGCTGCCGATCCACTGGTGCACCTTCAACCTGGCGACGCACCCCTGGGAGGAGCCCGCCGAACGGGTGGTCGCGGCTGCCCAGGCGCTGGGCGCCCGGCTGGCGGTGCCCCGGCCCGGCAAGCCCTTCGAACCGGTCGACCCGCCCGCGCTGCGGCTGTGGTGGCGCGCGGTCGCGGCCACGCCTCGCGGCATCGAGCCGCTGGTCCGGGACCGCAGCGCGGTGCCGGTCCGGGAGCGGGCGACGGATTTCAGCGAACAGATTTCAAAATCTGTTCGCTGAAATCTGTTATCTGTTATCTGTCTGCTGTTATCTGTTTGCTGTTATCTGTTCGCCCACTTGCCCGCAGCCACACCGCCTGGGCCCAGGACCAACCGCGGCGTCACCCCGCCAGGACGTCCCGCAGTGCGCGGGCCTCCTTGACCAGCCGGCTCGATCCGCCCTGCTCCGCCACCGCCGTCACCTCGGCCACCGGCCCCCGGGCGCTGGTGCGCCGGGCGCAGTCCGCCGCGAGGGCGAGCAGGTCGCCGAGGCCCCGGGCGGGCGTGCCCTCGCCGCCCAGCAGGGCCGGCAGCGCGGGCCCGAGCACCGACCAGACCGTGCCGTAGGCGCCCGTCCCGGCGGCCAGGGTGAGCGCCGCCGCGAGCCGGTTGGGCTTCACCGCGCCGCAGTCGACCAGCGCGCCGAGTTCGCGGCCGAGCTGCGCGCCGTCCAGCTCGCCGCGGGCAGCGAGCACCAGCAGGGCGTCGACGGCCGCCGTCCGGTCCTCGGTGCGCCGGGCGCCCAGGCCGTAGGCCAGCGCCAGGTGCAGGGCGAGCCCGGCCGGGCCGCCGGCCTCGGCGAGAGCGGGCAGCAGCCGGCCCGCGCCGCGCTCGTCCCGGTCGGCGCCGGCGGCGAAGTGGTCGAGCCACCGGGCCGCCAGTTCCTCCCGGTGCCAGGGGAGCATCGCGGCCCAGTGCGCCGTGGGCCGCCACGTCCAGTCGCCCACCTTGCGGGCCCGGGCCACGCTCGGCTCGGTGCCCTCCAGCAGCGCCCGGAACTCGGGGGCGAGCCGCTCGCCGTCCGGGCCCTTCGGGCCGGCTCCGATGCCGGGTTGGGCGACGGCCACCCGCCGGACGTCCTCCCACCAGCGGTCCGCGTACTGGTGGCCGTGCTTCGAGCCCCGGCCGGGGGCGAACAGCACCCGCTCGGACGGCTGGTCGGGCAGGCCGCCGGTGCGCAGCCACTGGGCGGCCCACCGCCCGGACGGCGAGGTGAGCGCCTCGGCGGCGCGCAGCACCCCGGCGTCGGCGCGGGGGCCGACCCGCAGCAGGGCCGCACACAGGTCGGCCCGACCGGGGGTGACGCCCGCCGCCTGGTACCCGGCGAGGCGTTCGACCAGCGTGCCGGGGTCGATCGCGCCGGTGGTGTCGGTCGGGATGGCCAGCAGGTAGGGCGGCCGGTTCGCGGTCACCTGCCAGGCGGCCTCCTCCAGCCGGGCGGCGAGGGCGGTGCCCTGCGCGGTGTTGTTCTGGCCGCGCAGCGGGGACCGGCCCTTGCCCCCGAGGAAGTCCCAGGCCCGGTGCGGCGGCGTCTCGCCCGCCACCGCGGCCACGACGTAGAGGACGTCCCGGGGCGAGCAGTCGCGCCAGCGGTCGACGCCGCTCCACGGGTGGACCCGCCGGACCGGCTCCAGCGCCTCGGCGAGCGCCGCCCGGTCCTGGTGGGCCTGGCGGACCAGGCCGTCCAGCACGCGCTCGAAGACCGTCGGCTCCGGCTCGTCGGCGGCGAGCAGGGCGGACAGCTCCTGCGCGAGTTCGGCCGCCGAGGCGATCGGCGGGCCGAGCGGGAGGGGCTGGGGGGCGGGCGGGAGGAACTCGTTCCACCCGGTGTCCGGGTCGCCGTCGCCGTCGCCACCGACCGGTGCGCCGAACAGTTCGCCGGCGCGCTGGTGGTGGGCGGGGTTCAACACCTCGGCGGCGAGCCGCAGTTCGGGCAGGACGGCCTCCCCGGCCGCGCGCAGGTGCCGGGCCACCACGTTCAACGCCCGCTCCTGGACGGCCTGGTCCGGGTGCCCGAACGCCTCGGCGGCCGCGAGCACCACCGGCCCGGACCGCCCGGGCTCGCGCCGGGCCGCCCGCTCCAGCCAGCCCAGTTGGGCGCGGACGAGCTTCTTCTCGGCCCGGAACAGCACCACCGCGGAGGACTCGACCAGCACCTCGGGTTCGACCAGCCCGGCCTCGTCCAGCCCGGCGAGCACCTCCTGGGCGTGCCCGGCGACCACCGACAGCCCGTCCAGCAGCGGCAGCACGTCCCGTACCCGGGCGGCGTACTCCTGCGGCGTCGGGGCGAGGGCCCGCAACACGTCGAGGAAGAAGCGCTGGTCGGCCGGCTTGCCGCCGCGCAGCAGCCGGGCCAGGCAGCGGTCGATCAGGTCGGCCCGGTCCAGGTCGCCGGCGGCGGCGAGTTCGGCGATCGCCTCCGCAAAGGCGTCCCCGGGGCGGGGGCTGAACCGCAAGGACACCGCGCCACCGATGTCGGCGAGTTCGAACACCCGGGGCAGCAGCAGCGGGGTGAACGCGTCGGCCCGCAGCAGCTCGACCAGGGTGGGCCGTGGGCCGCTGCCCCGGCGCTGGCGTTCCATCCACTCGCGGACGAAGGGCTCGCTCTGCGGCACCGCGCAGCCGGTGCGGCGCACCACGGCCTCGATCACCGGGTACAGCGCCCAGCCCCAGCTCGGCGCCGGCCGAGCGGCGAGCCGGGTGGCCACCTCGATCTGCCACTCCACCGGCTGCGCCGCGACGAGTTGGCCCACCGCCGGGTGGCGGGCCCAGCCGAGCGAGGTGAAGTCGCGGGCGCCGAGCCAGGTGGCGGCCCCGGCCGGGCCGGGGTGGCAGCCGGCGCCGGCCAGCAGCAGGGCGCCCCTGGTGGCGAGCGCCTCCTTCGACCACTCGTCGCGCAGTTCCTTGCGCAGCGCCTTCAACGCGAGCAGGCAGTCCCGGCGCTGTGCCTGGTCCAGCGCGGCGACCAGCGCCGGTATCTGCGGCATCCGTCCGCCCCGGACGGCGGCGAGCAGGTCCTCGACCGCCGCCTCGCCCCGCACCGCCTCCGGTATCGGCGCCACCGCCGTCGCGCCCCGCACCGCTTCCGACCCCCCTGCCGCCGCGCTCATGCCTGGACCCCCTTATCCGCCGTCGGAACCGTCGAGACCGTCGGGACCGCCGGAACCTGTTCCCCGACCGCCCGTTGGGCCGCCTCCCGCACCATCGCGACCGCCAGCGCGTGCTTGCACGGACCGCGCCCGCCACGGTACTTGGCCCACCAGAGGCAGGTGCAGCCGAGGCGCCCCGCCTCGTCCGTACGCACCCGCTGGATGTGGTCGTCCACCGTGACGACGGCCGTCGTGCCGCCCGGCTCCAGCCGCACCGCGCCCGCCGCGACCAGGGCCTGGGCGGCACGCAGCCGCGGGTTGGCGGCCTCGGCCCGCCCGGCGTCGTACGGGAGCTGCCGGTGGAAGTAGGCGGCCTCGGCGGTGTCGTAGCCGATCTGCCCGGCGGTGCCGAGCCGGGTGAGCGCGGCGCGGACCCGCTCGTGGCTGAGCCCGGACTGCTCGGCGAGGTCGGCGACCTCGATCCGCGGCTCCCAGGCGAGCAGCACCGCGACGAGGTCGGCGTCCTGCTCGGCGGTGCCGGTGGCGAGCGCGCCGAGCACCCCGCCCTCGCCGGAGAAGCCCCGGGAGGCGTCGGGCGAGAGGGTCAGGGTGAGCCGCATGCCGGGCAGGACCACCTCCCAGGCCGAGGCGGCCGGGCCGGTGGCGGCGACCGGGCCGTACACCCGCAGGGCGAGCGCGTGCCGCAGCACCCGCTGGAGCGCCACCAGCCGGTCGGGCCCGGGCAGGCAGACGGCGCCGGGCACCGGCCGGGTGGTGGGCCGCAGCGTCCGCCCGGCCGGGACGACCCAGGCGGTGCTGGAGCGGCCGCCGCGCGGCAGCGAGCGCAGGAAGCGGACCGCCTCGGCGGCGGACAATTCGGCGCGCAGGTCGAAGCCGGCGGCGACGACCTGGGTCTCGGCGAAGCCGCGCAGCCAGCGCTGCGGCAGCGGCACCTTCTTCTCGACCAGCGGCCCGTCGAAGCTGGTGACCTCCAGCGCGTCCGGCCCGACCGCGAGGTGCAGCGGGTCGCTCGGGCCGATCCTGGTCAGGGCCTCCCGCAGCGGGTTGTTGACGTCCACGTTGGTGGTGCCGTGGCCGATCTCGTCGCCGTCGAGGCCGGCCTGGAGCACGTCGAGCCGGGCGTAGACGCCGCAGCAGCCGGAGAACGACTCGAAGCGCAGCCGGTCCCCGTTGGCGGTGACCACCGGGTCGAGCGAGGAGCGCAGCTGCGGCTGGTAGTACCGCGCGGCGGCGACGTCCGCGACGGCGAGCAGCGCGGCGGCGGCCGGCGCCGGGTCGGCCAGGAAGCCCGCGAAGAAGCGCGGGTTGGCCGTTTCCCCGAGCGGGGTGGCGCCGCCGGAGGTGGCCAGGTCGAGGTGCCGGCCGTCGGCGCCGTCGAGGACGGCGGACGGGCGCAGATAGGCGTACGCGTGTGCGGATTGCGTCATGTCGAACACGCTAGGTGAGGACACTGACAATCCGTCGGGCCGCGACCGCACTGGAACAGGTTCTACCAGGCGCCGGAGCCCCGGGGCGTTACCCAGGTCACACCGCGGCGCGGCGGGATTCTGCCACTATGGGCCCGTGACCGACCTGACAGAACAGGAAATCCGGGCCGACCGCCCGGCCGGCTCGTTCGCCGGACTGCTGGAGCTGGAACGACTGGACGAGAACACGTTCCGGGGCCGCTGCCACGCCGGGGCGCCGATGCGCGCGTTCGGCGGGCAGGTCGCCGCGCAGGCGCTCACCGCCGCCGGCCGCACCTGCGAGGGCCCGCGCGCGGTGCACTCGCTGCACGGCTACTTCCTGCTGCCCGGCGACCCGTCCCAGCCGATCCGCTACGAGGTCGAACGGGTCCGCGAGGGCGTCTCCTACACCACCCGCCGGGTGACGGCGGTGCAGAACCAGAACGCGATCTTCACCCTCTCCGCCTCCTTCAAGCGCCCCGAGACCGCCACCGACCGCCACCGCACGATGCCGCCGCTGCCCGGGCCGGAGGCCCTGCCGGACGCCTTCTCGCTCTGGGATCCGGCCCTGCGCGCGGCGATCACCGGCACCGGCGGCTTCCGCGACCTCGAACTGCGCTTCGTCCCGCCGGACGCGCCGGGCGTGCCGGCGTCCGTGCCGGGGATGCCGCAGCAGTTCGTCTGGCTGCGCATCGCCTCCCCGCTGCCCGAGGGCGACCCGCTCCTGCACGTCTGCGCGCTCACCTACCTGTCCGACCTCACGCTGGCCTCCACCGCCGGCCTGCACGAGCAGCCGAACTTCTTCCAGCGCACCGAGCCGCCCCGGCTGCTGATCGCCTCGCTCGACCACGCGATGTGGTTCCACCGCCCGTTCCGGGCCGACGAGTGGCTGCTGTTCGCCCAGCGCAGCCCGTCCTCCTCGGACGGCCGGGGGCTGTCGCTCGGCGAGTTCTACGACCGGGACGGGCGGCTGGTCGCCTCCGCCGTGCAGGAGTCGCTGATCCGCCGGCTGCGCTGATCCACCGACTGCGCTGACCCGGGACAGAACGGGACGGCGCGGGACGGGCCCGGCGACGTGACCGCACGGCGAACGCAAGGGGGCCGGTCGGCGTCATACTCCTGAGCGGCCCCGGCCCGTATCATGGTGCGGGTGACCAAGGTTGACCTGTCACCACGGCCGGTGGAGGCGATGTCTCCGCGTCAGCTCGAACGCCGCGGAAGCCTGATCGCGGCCGCGCTCGCCCTGGTGAACGAGATCGGCGTCGAACGGCTGCAGATGAAACAGGTCTGCGAGCGGTCCGGAGTCGCCCTGGGGACGGCGTACCGCTACTTCTCCTCCAAGGACCATCTCCTGGCGGCGGCGATCGCCGAGTGGCACCGCCTGCTGCTGGCCGACCTGGTGGCGGAACTGCGCGGTCCGCGCGCCGGGCTGGGGGCCACCGACCGGGCGGTCCGCTTCGTCCGCGGCGGGATGCGGGCCTACCAGCGCCAGCCCGAGCTGGCCCGGCTGCGCGTGTCCGTCGCCGCCTCCACCGATCCGTTCGCCAGCGAGACCCTGCAGGGCATGGCCCGGGCCGACAGCACCGCCCTCCAGGCGGTGACGACCGAGGTGCCGGCCGCCGCCAGCGACCTGGTCCGGCACATCGTCGCCCACGCCTGGCAGGGCGAGCTGACCGCCTGGGTGACCGGCCGCACCACCCTCGGCGATGCCCGACGGCGGCTGGAGGACGTGGTGCGGCTGGTGCTGAACCCGTACGAGACGCCGTACCCGGCGCCGTACGAGGTCCCGTCCGGCACCCACCGGCCCTGACCCCGTCCGACGCGACAGCCCGCCCAACTCCCCGGCGCCGGACGGCTTCCGCCCGTGGTTCCGGCTCGCCGCGCACGCCCCGGCCCGTGAGCACCCGGCCTGACGGGACGTAAGTCCCCACCCGCCGCCTCCCCGGCGCGCCCTCCCGCCCCTCGCGGCACGAACTGGACATAGTGCGACATGCAGCTTTAATCCGCCGATGTCGCCGAAGCCCACGTCCGCCCCCGAGGTAGGAGAGTCCACCCGATGAGCAGCCAGCCGCCGCAGCCCGACCAACGCGCGGAGGAGCCCGACGAACCCGCCGCGACCCTGCCCGCCGACCGGGCGGTGTTCGGGATCAGCGCCGCCCTGGTGCTGGCCGTGGTCGCCTGGGGCGTGTTCGCCGAGGACTCGCTCGGCCGGACCTCCAGCAGCGCGCTCGGCTGGGTCCTGCACAACTTCGGCTGGCTGTTCGTGGTGGCCGCCGACGTCTTCCTCGTCCTCACCGTGCTGCTCGCCTTCAGCCGCTTCGGTCGCATCCGGCTCGGCCGCGACGACGACGAACCCGAGTTCTCCACCCTCGCCTGGGTCGCCATGATGTTCAGCGCCGGCATGGGCATCGGCCTGATGTTCTACGGCGTCGGCGAGCCGCTCCAACTGTTCGCCACCCCGCAACCCGGCTCCGGCCTGGAACCGCAGAGCGCGGCCGCCGCCCAGCAGGCCCTGGAGTTCTCGCTGTTCCACTGGACCCTGCACCCGTGGGCGATCTACGCCGTCGGCGGCCTCGCCCTCGCCTACACCACCTTCCGCAAGGGCCGCGGCAACCGCATCTCCGCCGCCTTCGTCCCGCTCATCGGCCAGCGCGGCGCCGACGGCTGGCCCGGGCGCGCGATCGACCTGCTGGCCGTCTTCGCCACCGTCTTCGGTTCCGCCACCAGCCTGGGCCTCGGCGCGCTCCAGGTCGCCGACGGCCTCGGCTACATCACCTCCGTGCGCAACACCCAGAACGCCCAGCTGATCATCATCGGCTCGCTGACCGCCGCCTTCGTGCTCTCCGCCTTCTCCGGCGTCCACAAGGGCGTCAAGTGGCTCTCCACCGCGAACGTCGTCCTGGCCTCGCTGATCATGCTCTTCGTCTTCGTGTTCGGCCCGACGGTGTTCACGCTGGACGCGATCCCCTCCACCGTCGGCGGCTACCTCTCCGACCTGCTCGGCATGTCCACCCAGACCGGGGCCTTCACCGACGAGAGCTGGCTCGGCTCCTGGACGATCTTCTACTGGGCCTGGTGGCTCTCCTGGGCCCCCTTCGTCGGCACCTTCATCGCCCGCATCTCCCGCGGCCGCACCATCCGGCAGTTCCTGATCGGCGTCCTGCTGGTCCCCAGCGGGGCCACCGTGATCTGGTTCTGCGTGATGGGCGGCACCGCGATCCGGCTGGTCTCCACCGGCGCGGCCGACCTGGTCGCGACCATCCCGAAGGGCGCGGAGGCCTCGCTGTTCGAGATGCTGCGCGCGCTGCCGCTCGGCTCCGCCACCAGCGTCGTCGCCGTGCTGCTGGTGATGACCTTCTTCATCACCAGCGCCGACTCCGCCTCCCTCGTCCTCGGCTCGCTCTCCAGCCGCGGCTCGCTGCACCCGCGCACCTGGCTCGTGGTCGTCTGGGGCGTGCTGATGGGCGGGGTCGCCGCCGCCCTGCTGCTGGCCGGCGGGCTCACCGCGCTGCAGAACGCGACGATCCTGGTCGCGCTGCCGTTCGTGGTCGTGATGCTGCTGCTCTGCGTGTCCCTGGTGAAGGAGCTCCGCGAGGACCCGGCGGCCGGCCCGTCCCGCCTGCACCCCGTGCACGGCCTGCGCGACGCCGTCCGGGTCGCCGTCGGCGAGGCCCTCGCCGAACGCACACCACGCCGCTGACCAGCGCGTACGCCCCACCCGTGCAGGTGGGGCGTACGCGGCCAACCGACGCCCAACCCCCGCCCGGACTTCACCCGCGCGTACCGACCGTTCACACCACCCTGGGACCCTCCCTGTCATGAACGCCAGCCCTCAGGCGCCCTACCAGGAACCGCGCTTCCCGCTCCCCCGGCGCCACCGCCGCCTCCTCGCCGCCACCGCCGTCCTCGCCTCCATCGCCCTCGGCACCTTCGGCGTCGGCGCCACCGTCGAGACCGTCCAGCACGACACCATCGCCGCCACCACGGCCACCGCGAGGAAGTGACCCGCGAGAAAGCGACCGGCGAGAAGGAAACCGACAGGCCGTCCGATCCACCCCCTCAGCACCGCCGTCCGCCCCCGGACGCGGTGCTTCCGCCTTTCCGGCGACGGCGCAGCGGGGCAGCGGAGCGCGACGGCGCAGCGGGGCGGCGGACCGGCCTCAGGCGCGCCGCTGCTCCCGGGCCCCGGCCGGCGCGGGGCGGGAGTGGCGGCCGGTGCCGGGGACGGGGTGGAGGTCCGGGGCGGGGGCGTAGCGGGCGGCGGGCGGGCGCAGGAGCCAGCCCGGGGGGCGGCTGCCGCGGGGGGTGGGGGTGATCAGGCCGAGGTTGTGGAGCAGGTCGAGGGCGTCGCGGCGCAGCGCGGTGCGGTCGGCGAGGTAGTCGCGGCGCCAGCGGGCCGGGAGGCCGTACTCGTCGGCGATGTCGCCGAGGAGGCCGTCTATCAGCGCGTCGGGGATCGGGACGTCGCCGCCGGCGGTGGTCTCGCCGGGCAGCGGGCGGACTTCCTCGACCAGGCCTTCGAGCAGCAGCAGGGCGGCCTGCGACAGGGGGCCGGCGCCGGGGAAGACGAGGTCGGTGAGCTCGTCGGCCGGGTCGAGCAGGGCGACGCCCTCGGTCCGCAGCTCGGCCTCCAGGCCGAGGAAGTCGGCGAGCGCGGCCGGGCCGCTCAGCCGGTGCTCGCGCAGCCAGGCGCGCCGGTCCTCGGGGAGGTCGGCGTCGAGGACGGCGGGGGTCTCGGCGAGCAGGCGGCGCACCGCGGTGGCGGGTTCGGCGTCCGCGGCACGGCGGATCAGGTCGGCGGCGTCGTCGGCGAGGGCGGGCGGGCCGGCCGGGACGGCACGGGCGAGTTCGCGGTCGACGGTCAGTACGGCGGCCCGGGCGGCGGGGTCGGCCGGGTCGGCCCCGCCGGCCGGCAGGTCGCCGAGGACCTGCCAGTCGGCGAGCGCGGCGAGGGCCATCGCGCGGTCGGCCGGGCCGGCGGCGAGGCCCGGCGCCGCGGCGCGCATGGCGTCGAGCAGCCGCCCGTACGGCAGTTGCTCGGGTGCGTCGACCAACAGGGCAAGGGCGAGGGCGAGTTGGGCGTAACCGGCGGGGGTGAACGGGGCGCCGGTCGCGGGGTGTTCGAGGCGGCGGGCGGCGCCGGGGCCGAGGCCGGCCTTGCAGAGCCGGGCGTGCCAGGGGCCGACGACGAGCCGGTAGCCGAGCAGGGCGTCGAAGCGTTCGACGAGCCAGTCGCGGTGACGGCGGATCAGCGGGAAGCCGTCGGCGTGCGGGCCGGACGCGGTGACCAGCGGGTGGGCGAGCAGCAGCCGGGCAGCGATCCGGCGCTCGGCGGCGGGCAGATCGACGGCGGGCAGGGCCGGGGCCGAGACGTCCGCGGCGGGCAGGGCCGGGGCGGGGGCCGGTATCGGAAGGTCCTGGCCGGAGCGATCCTGCGCGCCCGGCACCGGGCGGGTGCGCTCGGGCTTGCGGTGCCTTCCGGGCCTACCCGGCTTGGCGCCTGACCGGACGACGGGCAGTGCGGAGGCGTCCCGCCGGGCACGGCGCAGACCGCCGACGGGGCGGGGCTCCCGGGAGCGCGGGGTGGCGGTGGCGTGCGCGGTGGGGCCGTGCCACCAGCTGACGTCGGCGTCGGGCGCCGCTTCGGCGGGGGCGCCGAGATGGCGGGCCGGGTAGAGGCCGAAGGAGGCGGCGCACAGGTCGTCGGCGGTGCCGGGGGTGGCGGCGGCGAACCAGTGGGCGAGCCGGAGCAGGCCCGGGTCGGACGAGAGCGCGGAAGCGGCGCCCGGCTCGGGGGCGGGCCTGGTCGGCGCGGCGTCAGCACGGGGGCCGGACACGGCTTCGGGCGCCGCCCCGGCTGCGGGTTCGCGTACGGCGAGGAGGGCGTCGGTGGCCCTCCGCCCCGTCCCGCCCGTGCGCCCGTCCGGCCTGCCGGTGGCCACCCGGGTGGCGCCGACCGCGTACTCCTGCTGCTCCATGTCGGGGACCAGACTAGACGGTGGCCGGGTCACCCGGTGGCAGCAACCGGCCGCGCGCCGAAGTGACCGGCGGCCCTCCGCTACGCCACCCACCGGCCCGCACCCGGCGCCACGCCGTCACCCGCCCCACACCGCCCGGGTTACGCACCGGTAACCCGCTCTTCCGCCGCACCGACGGGTCGCCTAGGGTTCGTCCCACTCCCCCACCGCCCGACCCCGGAGGTCAGCAGCCGCATGAGCATCCGTACGACCACCCGTGCCGTCCTCGGCGGCCGCCTGCGCTCGGCCGCCGGCCTGCTCGGCGGCTTCGCGGCCGCCTCGGCGACCCACCTGGGCGCGATCGCCTCCGGCGCGTCCGTGCTGCAGAACGCCACCAAGCCGGCCCTGATGCCGCTGCTGGCCGCGCACAGCGTCGCCGCGGCCGCCGGCGCCGGGCGGCGGGCACCGAAGCCGCTGGCCCCGGCGCTGCTGCTGAGCGCGGGCGGGGACGTGCTGCTCCAGCTGAAGAACGACACCGCGTTCCTGGCCGGGATGGGCTCGTTCGCGGCGGCGCACATCTGCTACGTGACGATGTTCGTCCGGCGCGGGGCGCTGACCGACCGTCGGCGGGCCCTGGTGGTGGCGGCCGCGTACGCAACCGCCTGGGTGGCCATGGTCGGGCAGCTCTGGCCGGACCTCGGGGACCTGCGGATCCCGGTGGCCGGCTACAGCCTGCTGCTCGCCTCCACGGCCGTCACCTCGGCCGGGCTGGGCTGGCGGACCGGGCTGGGCGGGGCGCTGTTCCTGCTGTCCGACACGCTGATCGCCACCCAGCTGGCGAAGTGGCGGGAGCTGCCGGGGCACCAGTTCTGGATCATGGCGACGTACGTCCTGGCCCAGTACCTGCTGGCCAGCGGCACCCTCCGGCACGAACACGAACTCGGGCACGAGCACAAGCACGAGCACGAACTCGGGCACGGGCCTCAGCAGCAGCGCAAGCCCGCGCCGCAGGCCGGCTGACACGCCTGTGCGCCGCCGGCCCGGTCAGGGTCCGACGGCGCGCGGGAAAGACAAAAAGGCGCGGTGCCCATCAGGCACCGCGCCGCCGCAGCAGCCAGAAGCCTCCGACGCCGCCCGCCACCAGGGCCAGGCCCCCGGCCAGCTCCGCCGGATCGGCCGCGACCGAACCGCCGAGGCCGGTGTTGACGGCACCGTGCGGGGCGACCTGCTGGCCGCCGGCTCCGGACTGGCCGAGCGAACCCGCCCACTCGCCGGCCGCCTTGCCCCAGTCGCCGAGGCCTTTCTCGGGACCCTTCTCAGGGCCCTTCTCGGGGCCTTTCTCGGAGCCCTTGTCGGAGCCCTTGTCAGAGCCGGCGACCGGGACGCCTGCGACCGCGACCTTGGTGGAGAACGCCCCGCCGTCCGGGCAGGTGCCGTCGATCTTGTTGTCCCCGGAGTGCTGGCCGGCCAGCCGGGCCGAGCCGCTGTGCTTGCCGTCGGAGCCCAGGGTGAGAGTGGCCGGACCGCCCTCGAACGCGGCGGAGTGGGCGGTGATGGTCTTGGCGTCGGGCTTGTCCGACTTCTCACAGGAGACCGTGAGCTTCACGGTCTGGCCCGGTGCGGCCTGGGACGGGCTGACCGAGGCCGAGCCGTCCCTGGCGGATGCAAGGGGGGCCGTCAGGCCGGTCAGCACCGTCGCGCCGATCAGGGCGGCGGCGGCCGTACGCATGGGGCGCATGCCGGAACCTCCGGGATTCTCGGGCGCAGCCGGGGGGACTCCGATGTCCACGTGGTCGAACAACTGCACCCGGTTATGCCCGACAGTAGGCAGCCCGCCCGGACCCGGCCACCGGTCGGGACCGTTCGGGTTACCGCCCCTCACCCAGGGTGATTCACAGGTCGAGGTCCACCACGACCGGCGCGTGGTCCGAGGTGCCCTTGCCCTTGCGGGCCTCGCGGTCCACATAGCTGTCGGTGACGGCGTCCACGAAGGGCTTGTTGGCGTAGGTGAGGTCGATCCGCATGCCCCGGTTCTTGGGGAAGGCCAGCTGGCGGTAGTCCCAGTAGGTGTAGGGGCGGTCGTACTTGAGCGGGCGCGGCACCACGTCGTGCAGGCCCACCTCGCCGAGGGCCTCCAGCGCCGCCCGCTCGGCGGGGGTGACGTGGGTGAGGCCCTCGAAGGCGGCGACGTCGTAGACGTCCTCGTCGGCGGGAGCGATGTTGAAGTCCCCGAGGACGGCGAACGGGCGGGGCCCGGCGGCGTCCTCGGTGGCGGCCGTGCGCAGCGCCTGCAGCCACTCCAGCTTGTAGCGGTAGTGGGCGTGGTCGACCTCGCGGCCGTTGGGCACGTAGACCGACCAGACCCGGACCGGGCCGCAGGTGGCGGCGACGGCGCGCGGCTCGACGTCGGGCAGCAGGGCGCCGTCGGCGAGGTAGCCGGGCTGGCCGGGCAGGTCGCGCACGACGTCGTCCAGGCCGAGCCGGGAGACGATCGCGACGCCGTTCCACCGGCCGGTGCCGTGGGCCGCCGTCTCGTACCCGAGGGCGCGCACCTCCTCGTACGGGAAGGCGTCGGCCGCGCACTTGAGCTCCTGGAGGCAGAGCACGTCGGGCTTGGCGCTCTCCAGCCACTCCAGGAGCTTGGGCAGCCGCGCGGTGACGGAGTTGATGTTCCAGGTGGCGATGCGGACGGTCACGGCGGGCGGCCTTCCCGGTGGTTCGGTACGGACGGGCGGTTCGGTACGGACGGGCGGTCCGGTCAAGACGAGGGGCGGGCACCCCCCCGAGGGGACGCCCACCCCGAACATACCGCCCGGCACCGACAGCGCGGTCCGGCCGGCCTGCGGCCCGGTCAGCCCGTGGGCCGGACCACCGCCGCGGAGCCGCCTCCGCGCCGGACCGGTTCGGCCGCGGCCACCCACCGCCCGTCCGGCAGCCGTTCGACGCCGGTCGCGGCGCCGATCTCGGCGACGGACGTGAAGCTGTGCCCGAGCGCCTCCAGGGCGGCCCGTTCGGGCAGCGCCAGGAAGCCGGGCTCGGCCTGGGTGGCGACGGTGTTGCGCTGGCTGGCGCGCGGTGCGGCGATGGCCTGTTCCAGGCTCAGGCCCCGGTCGAGCCGCCCGAGCAGCACCTGGAGGGTGGTGGTGATGATGGTCGCGCCGCCGGGGCTGCCGGTGGCCAGCAGCGGTTCGCCGTCGCGCAGCACGATGGTCGGGGAGATCGAGGAGCGCGGCCGCTTGCCCGGACCGGGCAGGTTGGGGTCGGGGACGCCCGGGGTGAGCGGGGTGAAGTCGAAGTCGGTGAGCTCGTTGTTGAGCAGGAAGCCGCGGCCCGGGACGGTGATGCCGCTGCCGCCGGTCTGCTCGATGGTGAGGGTGTAGGAGACGACGTTGCCCCAGCGGTCGGCCACGCTGAGGTGGGTGGTGTTGGGGCCCTCGTAGGGCTCGGCGACGGCGGGGCCGGCCTCGGCGCAGTCGGCGGGGTGGCGCGGGTCGCCGGGGGCGAGCGGGCTGGTGAGGGCGCGGTCGGGGCTGATCAGGCAGGCCCGGGAGGCGGCGTAGCGCGCGGAGAGCAGTTCCTTGGTGGGGACGTCGCCGAAGGCCGGGTCGCCGACCCAGCGGTTGCGGTCGGCGAAGGCGATCCGGGAGGCGTCCAGGAAGTGGTGGTAGTACTGCGTGTCGCTGTACGCGCCGAGGTCGCCGTCCTCCAGGATGCCGAGCGCCTCGCCGACGGTGGTGCCGCCGGAGCTGGAGGGGGCGATGGAGTAGACGTCGTAGTCCCGGTACGGGACGTGGGTGGGCGCCTGGCGGCGGACCTGGTAGGCGGCGAGGTCGGCGGTGTCGATCTTGCCGGGGCGGGCCTTGCGGCCGGAGGCCGGGTCGACCGGCGGGTGCTGGACGGTGTCGGCCACGTCCTTGCCGAGGTCGCCCTGGTAGAAGGCCTTGACGCCGTCCTTGGCGAGCAGCCGGTAGGTGGCGGCGAGGTCGGGGTTGCGCAGGACGGTGCCGACCTCGGGGGGCTTGCCGCCGGGCAGGTAGAGCTTGGCGGTGTCCGGGAAGTCCTTGAACCGGTCGTAGTTGTCGGCGGTCTGGCCGTGGAAGGTCTGGTCGACGACGAAGCCGTTGTCGGCGATCCGCTCGGCGGGCTTGAGGGCGTCGGCGAGCGTGCGGGTGCCCCACTGGCGCAGGGCGGTGTCCCAGGTGGCGGCGGTGCCGGGGACGCCGACGGACAGGCCGCTGGTGACGGCGTCGGCGAAGGCCAGCGGCTTGCCGTCCTCCAGGAACAGCCCGCTGTCGGCGGTGCGGCCGGCCACCTCGCGGCCGTCGATGGTGTGCACCCGGCCGGTGGCGTGGTCGTAGTAGACGAAGTACCCGCCGCCGCCGATGCCGGAGGAGTAGGGCTCGGTGACGCCGAGGGCGGCCGCGGTCGCGACCGCCGCGTCGACCGCGTTGCCGCCCTTGCGCAGCACCTCGATGCCGGCCGCGGTGGCGTCGGCGTCGACGCTGGCCACCGCTCCGCCCCGGCCCACCGCCTCGGGGGCCTTCGGCGGCGGGGCCGCCCCGGCCGCCCCGGCCGGCCCGGCGCAGGACCAGACCAGGGCGGTGGCGAGCAGCAGCGGTGGTGCGATCCGGGCCAGAGCCCTCATCCGAGTCCTCCTGAGTCGACGTCAACTCCGTTGTCTCACAGGAGGCATGATCCCGACAATCACACCGCACCGCTACCAACCGGTAGTTGACGCGGTCGACGCGATCGGGGAGGGGACGGTCAGACGCCGCTGCGCTCGACCCGGCGCCGCTTGATGGTGCGGAACCGGCGGGCGACCTGCCGGGCGAGGTCGGCGGCGCCGACCAGGCCGGCCTCGTTGCCGAGTGCGGCGTGCACGATGCTGGCCTCGGGCCGGAAGCCGCGCCCGGTGAGGGTGCGGCGGAAGGTGTCCCGGGCCGGGCCGAGCAGCAGGTCGCCGGCCTCGGAGACGCCGCCGCCGATGACGAAGCGGCCCGGGTCGAGCGCGGCGGCCAGGTTGGCGATGCCGACGCCGAGCCAGGTGCCGACCTCGTAGAGCAGTTCGGTGGCGGTCGGGTCGCCGGCCCGGGCGGCCTCGGTGACCAGCGGTCCGGTGATGCCCTCGACGGTGCCGCCGGCCCGGGCGAGCAGCGGCTGCACCACCGGGGACTCCTCGGCGACGAGTTCGCGGGCGTCGCGCACCAGCGCGTTGCCGGAGGAGTACTGCTCCCAGCAGCCGCGGTTGCCGCACGGGCAGCGGTGGCCGCCGGGCAGCACCTGCATGTGGCCGAACTCGCCCGCCAGGCCGTACTTGCCGCGGTCGACGTAGCCGTCGCGGACGACGGCGCCGCCGATGCCGGTGCCCAGGGTGAGCATCACCATGTGGTCCTCGCCGCGCCCGGCGCCGAAGCGCCATTCGGCCCAGGCGGCGGCGTTGGCGTCGTTCTCGACGATCACCGGGAAGCGCAGCCGCTCGCTGAGCGCCTGCTGGAGCGGCTCGCCCCGCCAGTTCAGGTGCGGGGCGAACAGCACCGTGGAGCGGTCGGCGTCGACCCAGCCGGCCGCGCCGATGCCGACGGCGTGGACGTCGTGCCGGTCGGCGAGCTCCAGCACCAGGTCGACGATGACGTTCTCGACGACCTTGGCGCTCTTGCTCTTGTCGGGGGTGTCGGTGCGCAGCTTCTCCAGCACCGTGCCCTCGCCGTCGACCACTCCGGCGACCACCTTGGTGCCGCCGATGTCGACGCCGATGGTGGGCAGTCGCAGTATCCCGGCGGGCAGGGCGCGGCGGCGGCGCTCGGCGCGGGGGCCGAGGCCGAGCAGGGTGGGCAGGACGGCCGGCCGGGTGCTGCCTTGGGGGCTGGTCACGGCTACGGACGCTCCTCACGGGGCTCGGGGTCAGGACGGGGCTCGGGGTCGGTGCGGGGCCGGGGTTCGGTGCGGGGCTGGGGTTCGGTGCGGGGCTGGGGTTCGGTGCGGGGCTCAGGCTCGGTGGGCCGGGCCAGCTCGTGCGAGAGTTCGGCGAGGTCGGAGCCGCCGGCCATCTCGGTGGTGAGCTGTTCGAGGCCGATCTCGGTGCGCGGGTGGCTGCCGGCCATCCGGCCCCGCTTGAGCAGGGTGAAGTGGTCGCCGACCAGGTACGCGTGGTGCGGGTTGTGGGTGATCAGGACGACCCCGAGCCCGGCGTCGCGGGCGGCGGTGACGTACTTGAGCACCACTCCGGACTGCTTGACGCCGAGCGCCGCGGTCGGCTCGTCCAGGATGAGCACCTTGGCGCCGAAGTGCACGGCCCGGGCGATCGCGACGCACTGGCGCTGGCCGCCGGAGAGGGTGCCGATCGGGCGGTCCACGTCGTGCAGGTCGATGCCCATCCGGGCGAGCGCCTCGCGGGTGGTGGCGCGCATCGCCTCGGCGTCCAGGCGCAGGCCGCCCCAGCGGCGGTGGCCCTGCTCGGAGCCGAGGAAGAAGTTGCGCCAGACCGGCATCAGCGGGACGACGGCGAGGTCCTGGTAGACGGTGGCGATGCCGCGGTCCAGGGCCTGGCGCGGGGAGTCGAGCCGGACCTCCTCGCCGCCGACGGTGTAGGTGCCCTCGTCGTGCTGGTGCAGCCCGGAGATGATCTTGATCAGGGTGGACTTGCCGGCGCCGTTGTCGCCGAGCACGCAGCTGATCTCGCCGGCGTGCAGGGTGAGCGAGACGTCCTGGAGGGCGCGGACGGTGCCGTAGCTCTTGCCGACGCCCTCCAGGGCGAGCAGTTCGGTCTTCATCGGGGCCCCCGTTCGGCCTGGCGCTTGACGTACGCGTTCAGCAGGGCGGCGAGCAGCAGCATCGCGCCGAGGAAGAACTTGAACCAGTCCGGGTTCCACTGGGCGTAGATGATCCCCTTGCTGGCCATGCCGAAGATCAGCGCGCCGAGCGCGGAGCCGACCACCGAGCCGTAGCCGCCGGTGATCAGGCAGCCGCCGATGACGGCCGCGACGATGTAGATCAGCTCGTTGCCGACGCCCTCGCCGGACTGCACGGTGTCGAAGGAGAACAGCAGGTGCTGGCCGAGCACCCAGGCGCCGAAGCCGACGCCGAGGTAGAGCAGGGTCTTGGTGCGGGCGACCGGCACACCGACCGCGCGGGCGGCGTCCGCGTCGCCGCCGACGGCGAAGATCCAGTTGCCGAAGCGGGTGCGCAGCAGCACCCAGCTGCCGACCGCGAGCAGGCCGAGCCACCACCAGACGGTGGCCTTGATCGTCAGTCCGCCGACGGTGACCTCGGAGGCGAACAGCCAGCGGCAGGCGGCGAAGCCCTCCATGTCGGAGATCGGCTTGGTGGAGACGGTGCCGGAGACCAGCTTGGTGACGCCGAGGTTGGCACCGGTCAGCATCAGGAAGGTGCCGAGGGTGACGATGAAGCTGGGCAGCCGGGTGCGGCCGAGCATCCAGCCGTTGAAGGCGCCGACGGCCAGGGTGACGGCGAGCGAGACCAGCACGCCGACCCAGGTCACCGCGGTGAACTGGTAGGAGACCATCGAGGAGGTCAGCGCGGCGGTGGTGACCAGCACGCCCGCCGACAGGTCGAACTCGCCGCCGATCATCAGCAGCGAGACCGGGACGGCCATGATCCCGATGGTGGACGCCGCGTAGAGCACGGTGCCCAGCGAGGAGACCCGCAGGAAGGGTTCGGCGGCCACCGCGAAGACGGTGAACACCGCGACGGCGGCGATCAGCGAGCCGAGCTCGGGGCGGGCGAGGAGGCGGCGCAGCGCGGCCGGGCGGTCCTGGGCGAGGACGTCGGTGGTGCTCACCTGGTCCCCCTCGCGACGTACTCGGCGAGCGCGTCGGCGTCGTCCTTGGTCAGGATCTGCGGGCCGGTCGCGACGGGCTTGCCGCCGCCGAGCATGTCCAGGTTGGACTTGTACAGCCAGAGCAGGTCGACGCCCTCGTAGCCCTGGAGGTAGGGCTGCTGGTCGACGGCGAAGCCGACGGAGCCGGACTTGAGGCCGGCCACCACCTGCGGCCCCAGGTCGAAGGTGTCGAGCTCGACGGCGCGGTGGACGTCCTGGACGGCCTGGAGGCCGGTGGCGGCCATCGGGCCGGAGAGGGTGAGCACGGTGTCGATGGCCGGGTCGGCCTGGAGCTTGGCGGAGATCGCGGCGCGGGCGTCGGGCATGTTGACGCCGTCCACGTACAGCACCTGGAAGGCGCCGCCGGCCTTGGACTGGGCGCCTGAGCAGCGCTGCTCCTGGCCGATGTTGCCCTGCTCGTGGATGACGCAGAGCACGTTCTTGCGGCCGCGGCCGGCCAGCTCGGTGCCGGCCGCCTGGCCGGCGGTGGACTCGTCCTGGCCGATGTGGGTGAGCGCGCCGAACTTGGCGGAGTACTCCTGGCCGGAGTTGACGGTGATCACGGGGATGCCGGCGGCCTTGGCCTTGCCGAGGACGTCGGCCATGGCGTCGCCCTTGGCGAGGGTGACCAGCAGGCCGTCGACCTTCTGGTCGATGGCGGCCTGGACGAGCTGGACCTGGTTCTGGGTCTGCGCGTCGTTGGAGTACAGGAAGGTGATGTTGTCCTTGGCGGCGGCCTGCTCGGCACCCTTGCGCACGCTGTCCCAGAAAGCGTCGCCGGCCCCGGCGTGGGTCACCATGGCGACCTTCCAGCGCGGGGTGGTGACGGCGCTGCCGCCGGCGGCCGACGCCTTGGCGCGGGCCTCCTCGGCACGGCGGCCTCCGGTACTGCTGCAACCGGCCGCTGTGACCGCGAGTGCCAGGAGGGCGCAGACGGGCCAGAAGCGGCGGGACGGGCGAAAGCGGGTTGTGCTCATCCCCCTAGTCTCTCTGGCCGGGCGGCACGTGGATGACACCGCCTCGCCCGGCGGCGCCCGCGACGCGGGAGGTAAGGTGCCCCGGGGGACCTTCCTGGAAGTTCGCTGGACATCTCGTCCGGACGACGGCCGTCCGGGTGGCAGACTTAGCGCCGACCCGAAACAGGAACATCACAGGAAACGTGATGTTCCTCTCAGGTTCCGCACAGATTCGGATGGCAACCGATCATCGGTTCAGCGCCGTCCAATGCCATTGGAGTGCGTTCGGGCGAGTGGGGCTCGGGCGGCCAGCAACCCGGATACGAGAACTTGATGCAACTGACAGGTACGCCATTCTTCATCCTCACCGTCATCCTGGTGCCGGTGTCCATCGCGGTGGCGCTCCTGTACTGGGGCAAGGTCCGCGGGCCGAACCCGGTGCGGATCCTGTCCAGGCTCGTCATGATCATGTTCTGCCAGATCACGGCCGTGCTGATGGTCTTCGTGATGGTCAACAACGCCAACCTGATCTACGGCAACTGGGACGACCTGCTCGGCACCGGCGACCACGTCCGGGCCGTGCCGCAGGTGGCGCCGGCCGACCAGGGCGCCGCCGCGGGCAAGGACGGCGCCGGCCAGGGCACTGGCGACGCGGCCAAGCAGCCGCCGAAGGCGCTCCAGAAGTTCGCCGGCGTGGGCGACCCGGCGGTGCCCGGCGACGTCCAGAAGACCGAGCTCAAGGGCCAGGTGTCCGGGGTCGACGGCGAGGTCCTGGTCTGGCTGCCGCCGCAGTACAACGACCCGGCGTTCAAGGACAAGAAGTTCCCGGTGGTCGAGCTGATCCCGGGCTACCCGGGCTCCTCCTCCACCTGGTACGGCACCCTCAAGGTCTCCGAGCAGCTCAAGCCGCTGATGCAGCAGGGCAAGGTCTCCCCGTTCATCCTGGTCTCGCCGCGCACCCTGCTCCTCGGCAACCACCAGGACGCCGGCTGCACCGACATCCCCGGCAAGATCAACGCCGACGCCTGGCTCACCCGGGACGTCCCGCAGATGATCATGGACAACTTCCGCGCCGACCCGTCCCCGGACCGCTGGGGCATCGCCGGCTACTCGGCCGGCGCCCACTGCGCGGCCAAGCTGTCCCTGGCGCACCCCAACCGGTACCGGGCCGCGATCTCGATGTCCGGCTACAACGACCCGGCGTCCGAGAACGACTCCCTGGTCGGCAAGGACCCGAAGCTGCGCGAGGCCAACAACCCGGTCAACATCCTCAAGAGCGCCCAGCAGCCGCCGAAGGTCAGCCTCTACATCAGCGGCAAGAAGGGCGACGGCCTGGAGGACGGCCAGGCGATCGCGGCGGCGGCCAAGGAGCCGACCAAGGTGCAGGTCCAGGAGAGCAACGGCCCGCACACCACCGAGCTGTGGAAGACCATGGTGCCGAGCATCTTCGAGTGGATGACCTCGGTCATCCCGCCGCAGTAGTCCCACGCAGTAGTCCCACGCAGTAACGATCATGCAGGAGGGCCCGCCGCAAGCACTCGCGGCGGGCCCCTCCTGCATGCGGCACGGCTCTCAGGCCCGGCCGTCAGACCCAGCCCTCGGACCCGGCCGTCCCGACCCGTCAGGCCAGTTCGAGCGCCAGGTAGAAGTCCACCCGGTCCTCCAGCCGGGAGAGGTCACGGCCGGTCAGCTCCTCGATCCGGCCGATCCGGTAGCGCAGGGTGTTGACGTGGACGTGCAGCTGCGCGGCGCAGCGCGTCCAGGAGCCGTCCGAGCGCAGGAACGCCTCCAGGGTGCGGACCAGGTCCGCCTGGTGCTCGATGTCGTACGCGATCACCTTGTCCAGCAGCCGGCTGCGGAAGGCGCGGCGGACCTCGTCCGGGACGGCCGCCAGCAGCAGCACGTGCGAGGCCAGCTCCTCGGGGCCCGCCACGCAGACCCGGCCGACCCGGGCGGCGGCGATCCGGCGGGCGTGCCGGGCCTCCTCCAGGGCGCCGCGCAGGCCGCCGGCCTCGGAGGCGGGGGCGGAGACGCCGAGGGTGATCCGGCCCTCCGAGCCGAGGCCCGCCTCCAGCGGGGCGAGCAGGTCGCGCAGGGTCTCGGCGGGCACCGGGCCGTCCAGGGCGGGCAGCACCACGACGGCGCCGGAGCCGGCCCCGGCGACCAGCGCGCGGTCGGTGGTGCCGCCCAGCGCCTCCTCCAGGACGGCGCGCACCACGCCCTCGGGCAGGCCGGTGCCCTCGGCGCTGAGCACCAGCCAGGACCCGTCCTGGGCCTGGGGTTTGGGCTCGACGCTCTCGTAGCGGGCGGCCATCGCCGTGGAGGCGTACAGGGTGCGGCTGATCTCGGCCGGGTCGGCGTCGCGCTGGAGCAGGGCCAGCACCTCGTCGGCGAGGCGGCGGCGCAGCCGGCGGCCCTCGTCGCGGCGGTGGCGCTCGGCGGCGACCAGCCGGGCCAGGTTCTCGGCGAGCTGCTGGCGCTTGGCGGTCCACTCGGTGACGTCGCCGGCCACCGCGAGCACCCAGTCGGCCAGCGGCGCCTGGTGGTCGGCCGAGGCCGGGGCGGGCAGCAGCGAGTAGGAGCCGCCGGCCAGGCGGGCCCGGTGCGGGGGGCGGCGGCGCTGGCGCTGGGCGCCGAGGTGGGCGCGGACCAGCTGGTCGCGGTCCTCGGCCGGGAGGCGGTCGGCGGGGCCGGCGATCACCGCGCCGGTGGGGGTGAGCACCCAGCAGTCGAGGTCGAGGTCGCCGCCGAGCAGGTCCAGCACCGCGTCCAGCCCGCCGCCGCCGGCCGCCGAGACCAGCAGGCGGTGCCGGTCGACGAGGGCGGCGAGGTCGGCGGCGCGGTCGGCGGAGACCTGGCGGCCGATGAACTCGGTGACGGTGCCGAAGGCGATGTCGTCGGGGACGGCCAGCAGCGGCATCCGGTGCCGCCGGCAGGCCTCCACCAGGTCCTCGGGCACCGGGCCGACCTCGGCCTCGCCGGCCGCCAGGGCGACCGCGCCGCCGGCCACGATGGTCCGCACGAACCGCTCGGAGTCGGCCGGGGCGGTGCGCCACAGCATGCCGGTGAGCACCAGCTCGCCGCCGTGCAGGTAGCGGCCGGGGTCGTGCAGGTCCGTGGTCATGACGCCGCTGACCTGCCGGTCCAGCTCGTCCTCGGCCGCGAGCAGGCGCAGTCGCGGGGCGCCGGGGGCGAGCAGGTCACGGACACGCATCCGCGGACTCCTAACGGGGCTGAGGGTGGGATGGGGCTGAGGGGGTGGGCCGAACGGGGGAGGCCCGAGCGTTCGGTCGGGGGTCACAGTGTGCCCGAACATCCGTACTTGTCGTCACGTCCGGGCGGGCGACCGGATCACGGGCCCGTCGCTTGCGAATCACGGCCGGATTACGGTCG
The DNA here is from genome assembly GCF_042732255.1 of Kitasatospora sp. NPDC059803. NCBI lineage: Bacteria > Bacillati > Actinomycetota > Actinomycetes > Kitasatosporales > Streptomycetaceae > Kitasatospora > Kitasatospora sp. NPDC059803. The sequence continues at coordinate 39,680 of NZ_JBHWIJ010000018.1, forward strand.
TAGGTAGCACCTGGTGAACACCTGGGCTGCGCATTCCTCTCCTTAGAGGAACGTACAGGATGCCGGGCGGGAGCACAGCCGGGGCTTCATGCCATCGGTGACTGCCTGTGGGCCCCGTCGCGGCGGTTCACTGGGCGACACGCCGCCGGACGCAGCCCGGTGACCGGGGCCCGACGCGGAGGCGACGAAGCGGTTGGTTGAGAGGTCCGAACACCGAGTTCCGGGCACTGTGCCCACCCGTCCGGCAGGCGACGACTTGAGGAGACACCCGCATGGAGTTCCTTCGGCCCGCTACCTGGGACGAGGCACTCGCGGCGAAGGCCGAGCACCCGACCGCACTGCCCATCGCGGGCGGTACGGACGTCATGGTCGAGCTGAACTTCGACGTGCACCGGCCATCCGCGATTCTCGATCTGAACCGCATCACCGAGCTCACCCAGTGGTCGAACGACGGCGGCGTCGTCAGGCTCGGCGCCTCCGTCCCCTACTCCCGGATCATCGACGAGCTGTCCGGGCCGCTGCCCGGGCTTGCGCTGGCGGCCCACACCGTCGGCTCGCCACAGATCCGCAACCGCGGCGGCGTCGGCGGCAACCTCGGCGCAGCCTCCCCGGCCGGCGACTCCCACCCGGCGCTGCTGGCGGCCGGCCGGGACGTCCTGGTCGAGGCCGCCTCCGTGCGCGGCACCCGGCTGATCCCGATCGACGACTTCTACGTCGGCGTGAAGCGCAACAGCCTGGAGGCCGACGAGCTGATCCGGGCCGTGCACATCCCGGTGGCGGACGGCCCGCAGCAGTTCTCGAAGATCGGCACCCGCAACGCCATGGTGATCGCGGTCTGCGCCTTCGGTTTCGCCCTCCACCCGAAGAACGGCACCGTCGGCACCGGCATCGGCTCGGCCGCCCCCACGCCGCGCCGCGCCGTCGAGGCCGAGGAGTACCTGGGGGGCGTGCTCGCCGAGCGCGGCCTCTGGGAGTCCGGCGACCTGCTGGGCGCCGAGGTGGTCCAGCGCTTCGGCGAGCTGGTCAAGGCGGCCGCCTCGCCGATCGACGACGTCCGGGGCACCGCCGACTACCGCCGGCACGCACTGGCCGTGATGGCCCGCCGCACCCTCACCTGGACCTGGAACGACTACAGCAAGCAGATCAGGAGCGCGGCATGAGGGTGACTTTCACCGCCAACGGCAAGCCGGTCGAGGCGGACGACGTCTGGGAGGGCGAGAGCCTCCTGTACGTGCTGCGCGAGCGGGTCGGCCTGCCGGGCTCCAAGAACGCCTGCGAGCAGGGCGAGTGCGGCTCCTGCACGGTCTACCTGGACGGCGTGCCGGTCTGCAGCTGCCTGGTCGCGGCCGGCCAGGTGCAGGACCGCGAGGTGCGCACGGTCGAGGGGCTGACCGACGAGAACGGCGAACTCGGCCTCGTCCAGCAGGCGTTCATCGACGCCGGCGCCGTCCAGTGCGGCTTCTGCACCCCCGGCCTGCTGGTGCAGACCGACGCGCTGCTGGAGCGGGACGCCCAGCCGAGCGACAACGACATCCGCGAGGCGCTGTCGGGCAACCTCTGCCGCTGCACCGGCTACGAGAAGATCATGGACGCGGTGCGGCTGGCGTCCGCCCGCACGTGCGCCGGAAAGGCCGTTTCGCAATGACCACCCGCACCATCCAGGGGCAGAAGAACCTCCAGGACATCCGGCAGGCCAGCAAGGACGGCATCGGCGGCTCACCGCTGCGCCCGGACGGCCACCTCAAGGTCAAGGGCGAGTTCGCGTACTCCTCCGACATGTGGCACGAGGACATGCTCTGGGGCACGGCGCTGCGCTCGCCGCACCCGCGCGCCACCATCCTGTCGGTGGACATCTCCGAGGCGCTCAAGGTGCCCGGCGTCTACGCCGTCCTCACCCACCAGGACATCCCCGGCGCGAAGTACTACGGCCTGGAGATCCAGGACCAGCCGGCCCTGGCCATCGACAAGGTCCGCTACCACGGCGAGGCGATCGCCCTGGTCGCGGCCGACCACCCGGAGACCGCCCGCCGCGCGGTGAAGAAGATCAAGGTCGAGTACGAGGTGCTCACCCCGATCGTCACCGAGGAGCAGTGCCTCGACCCCGCCACCCACGGCTACGTGCACGAGCCGCACGAGTACAAGTCGCACGGGTACGGCAACATCTGCCACGAGCAGCGGCTGGTCTCCGGCCTCGGCGTCACCAACGAGGTCCGCGCGCTCGCGGACGTCGTCGTCAGCGGCGACTACGAGGTCGGCATGCAGGACCAGGCCTTCCTCGGCCCCGAGTCCGGCCTCGCGGTGCCCGCCGAGGACGGCGGCATCGACCTCTACATCGCCACCCAGTGGCTGCACGTCGACCGCCAGCAGATGGCCCCGGTGCTCGACCTGCCCGAGGAGAAGGTCCGGCTCACCCTGGCCGGCGTCGGCGGCGCCTTCGGCGGCCGCGAGGACCTGTCGATGCAGATCCACGCCTGCCTGCTGGCCCAGCACACCGGCAAGCCCGTCAAGATCGTCTACGCCCGCGACGAGTCCTTCTTCGGCCACGTGCACCGCCACCCCGCCAGGATGCACTACGAGCACGGCGCCACCCGCGACGGCAAGCTGGTCTTCGCCGACTGCCGGATCGTGCTGGACGGCGGCGCGTACGCCTCCGCCTCGCCCGCCGTGGTCGGCAACGCGGCCTCGCTCGGGCACGGCCCGTACGTGATCCCGAACGTACGGATGCACGCCATCGCGCTCTACAGCAACAACCCGTCCTGCGGCGCCATGCGCGGCTTCGGCGCCGTCCAGGCCGCGTTCGGCTACGAGTCGCAGATGGACAAGCTGGCCGCCGAACTCGGCATGGACCCGGTCGAGTTGAGGCAGCTCAACGCCATGTCGGAGGGCGACCGCATGCCCACCGGCCAGCAGATCGACTCGCCCGCCCCGGTCGCCGAACTGCTGCGGCGCGCCAAGGAGATGCCGCTGCCGCCGCCGCTGGACACCGAGCACCCGGACGTGCGCCAGCTCCCCGGGGCGCTGTCCAACACCTCGCACGGCGAGGGCATCGTGCGCGGCGTCGGCTACTCGGTCGGCATCAAGAACGTCGGCTTCTCCGAAGGCTTCGACGACTACTCCACCGCCCGGGTGCGCCTGGAGGTGATCGGCGGCGAGCCCGTCGCCATGGTGCACACCGCGATGGCGGAGGTCGGCCAGGGCGGCGTCACCGTGCACGCCCAGATCGCCCGCACCGAGCTGGGCGTCGAACTGGTCACCATCCACCCGGCCAACACCGAGGTCGGATCGGCCGGATCGACCTCCGCCTCGCGCCAGACGTACATGACCGGCGGGGCCGTGAAGCTGGCCGCCGAGGCGGTCAGGCGGGCGCTGATCGAGAAGGGCCGCCGCCGCTACGGCTGGACCCACGGCGACATCACGCTGATCGCCGGGAAGGTCGTCTCGGAGAGCGCCGGCGTGCTGGTCCCCATGGTCGACCTGCTCGGCGAGGAGGCCATCGACCTCACCCGCGAACACCACCACCGTCCGACCGTCCCCTTCGACAAGGAGACCGGGCAGGGCTTCGGCCACGTCCAGTACACCTTCTGCGCCAACCGCGCGGTGGTCGACGTGGACGTCGAACTGGGCCTGGTCAAGGTCGTCGAGCTCACCGCCGTCCAGGACGTCGGCAAGGCGCTCAACCCGCTCTCCGTCGTCGGCCAGATCCAGGGCGGCTGCACCCAGGCGCTCGGCCTCGCCGTGATGGAGGAGATCATCGTGCGGGACGGGAAGGTGCGCAACGCCTCCTTCACCGACTACCTGATCCCCACCATCCTCGACACCCCGCCGATCCCGGTGGAGATCCTCGAACTGCCCGACCCGCACGCCCCGTACGGGCTGCGCGGCGTCGGCGAGGCCCCGACCGTGTCGGCGACGCCGTCGATCGTGGCAGCCATCCGCAACGCCACCGGCCTGGCCCTCAACCGGATCCCGGTCCGGCCCGAGCACCTGACCACGGAGGCCCCCGGGGCCTGACGCCCCCGGAGCCCGCAAGCTCCCCCGGGCTTCGGCCCCGGGGAGCACGGCCGGGGTGCAGGAGAACCTCCCCGGGGCGGCGACCGTCTTCCCCGCCGCCCCGGGGCCGCTCCACCGCGCCACCCCCACTCGCGTGCACCACCCACCGGCACGCGACCGCACCATCCCGCTGCCTCTCCCACGCCGGGGTTCTGCAGCGGTGCGCACCACCCACGCACCGCAGGCACCGCCACAGTGCGCCCAGTGAGTCGAGCAGTCCCCCTGCGCCAACCTCGTTGACTGGCAGTCAGGTCGGCTCGCCCACCCCAACCCCCTTTGACACTTGGGAGTGGACATGACCCAGATCCCCACGGAACACAGCCCCACGGAAGAGAGACCCACCGAGGACGACACCGCCGCGCCCGCCCCCGCCCCGGCCCCCGCGCCGAAGAACGCACTGGACGCGTACTTCAAGATCACGGCCCGGGGATCGACCTTCGGCAACGAGATCCGCGGCGGCCTCACCACCTTCATGGCGATGGCCTACATCGTGCTGCTCAACCCGATCATCCTGAGCGGCGCCGACGTCAACGGCCTCAAGCTGGACCACGCGCAGCTCACCACCGCGACCGCGCTCGCCGCAGCCGTCACCACGATCCTGATGGGCGTGGTCGGCAACGTCCCCCTGGCGGTCGCCGCCGGACTCTCGGTCTCCGGCGTGATATCCGCGCTGGTGGTGCCGCACACCACCTGGCCCCAGGCCATGGGCCTGTGCGTGATCTACGGCCTGCTGATCGTCCTGCTGGTCGTGTCCGGGCTCCGCGAGAAGATCATGAACGGCATCCCGCTGCCGCTCAAGCACGCCATCACCATCGGCATCGGCCTCTTCGTCTCGCTGATCGGCCTGGTCAAGGCCGGCTTCGTGCACACCGGCGGCCCCACGCCGCTCGCGCTCGGCCCCTTCGGCGAGCTGGCCGGCTGGCCCGTCCTGGTCTTCTGCCTCACCGTGCTGACGATCTTCGTCCTGCTGGCCCGCAACGTCCGCGGCGCGATCCTGATCGGCATCGCCGGCGGCACCGTGGCGGCCTTCGTCATCAACGCGGTCGCCGACCTCCCCGCGAAGACCTGGGTCAGCTCCGCCCCGGTGTGGCCGGGCAGCCCGGTCTCCGCGCCCGACTTCGGCCTCTTCGGCCACGTCGACCTCTTCGGTGCCTTCGGCAGCCACGGCCTGGGCGCCATCAGCGCCTCGGTCGCCGTCTTCACCCTGGTGCTGGCCGGCTTCTTCGACGCGATGGCCACCATCATCGGCGTCGGCACCGAGGCCGGGCTGGCCGACAAGCAGGGCCGGATGCCCGGCCTCTCCAAGGCCCTGTTCATCGACGGGGCCGGCGGCGCCATCGGCGGCCTGTCCGGCGCCTCCGGCCAGACCGTGTTCGTCGAGTCCGCCACCGGTGTCGGCGACGGCGCCCGCACCGGCCTCGCCTCGACCGTCACCGGCGGCGTGTTCGCGCTGATGCTGTTCTTCTCGCCGCTCGCCGCGATCGTCCCGACCGAGGTGGCCTCCGCCGCCCTCGTCGTGATCGGCTCGATGATGATGAGCCAGGCCCGGCACATCGACTGGTCCGACCGCGAGGTCGCCATCCCGGCCTTCCTCACCTGCACCCTGATGCCGTTCACCTACAGCATCACCGCCGGTGTCGCCGCGGGCGTCATCTCGTACACGGTCATCAAGGCGGGCACCGGCAGGTGGCGCGAGCCCGGCCCACTGATGTGGATCCTCACCGGGGTCTTCGTGGTCTACTTCGCGCTCACCCCGATCAAGTCCTGGCTGGGCGTGCACTAGGCCTTCTCGGCCGGACAGGGCCTGGCCGCACCGCCGCCGTGCGGGAATCGTTTCCCGTACGGCGGCACCTCCCGTCTACCCTCGCTTGTGTAAGGAGCTCCCCGACATGCAGGACATCGCCGAGCAGTTGCAGGCCTGGCACGCGGCCGGGCGCTCCTTCGCCGTGGCCACCGTCGTCGGCGTCTCCGGCAGCGCGCCCCGCGACCCAGGGGCGGCCCTGGCCGTCGACGCGGCCGGCGAGGCGATCGGCAGCGTCTCCGGGGGCTGCGTCGAGGGCGCCGTATACGAGCTGTGCCAGGCCGCCATCGAGTCCGGCGAACCCGTGCTGGAGCGGTTCGGCTACAGCGACGAGGACGCCTTCGCCGTCGGCCTGACCTGCGGCGGCGTCCTCGACGTGTTCGTCCAGCCGATCCGGCCCGGGGCCGACGACGGGCTCGACGCCGGCATCGCCTACATCGCCTCCGGCACCCCGGTCGCGCTCGCCCGGGTGATCGCCGGGCCCGGCGGACTCGTCGGCGCCACCGTCGCCGTCACCGCCGACACCCACCACGGCGCCCTCTCCCCCCCCCGCCCCCCCGCCCCCCCCCCCCCCCCCGCCCCCCCCCCCCCCCCCCCCGGGGCGGCGCCCCCCCCCCCCCCCCACCGGCCCCCGCGGGGACACGCGCCCCGCACGACACCTCCTGACCGCGCTGGAACAGGCGATCGTCACCGAGGCCCGGGCCATGCTCGACGCCGGACGCACCGGCCGGATCGTGCTCGGCCTCGACGGACGCCCCTGCGACGACCGCGACCAGGGCACCGTCACCTGCTTCGTCGAGTCCTATGTGCCCGCACCGCGGATGCTCGTCTTCGGCGCCATCGACTTCGCCGCCGCCGTCGTCCGGATCGGCCGCTTCCTCGGCTACCGCGTCACCGTCTGCGACGCCCGGCCCGTCTTCGCCACGAAGCAGCGTTTCCCCGAGGCCGACGAGGTCGTCGTCGACTGGCCGCACCGCTACCTCGACTCCCAGCTCGACCGGATCGACGGGCGCACCGTGCTCTGCGTGCTCACCCATGACGCCAAGTTCGACATCCCGCTGCTGGAACGCGCCCTGCGGCTGCCGGTCGGCTACGTCGGCGCGATGGGCTCGCGCCGCACCCACCGCGACCGCGAGGCGCGGCTGCGCGAGGTCGGGCTCACCGAGGCCGAGATCGGCCGGCTGCGCTCCCCCATCGGCCTCGACCTCGGCGCCCGCACCCCCGAGGAGACGGCCGTGTCCGTCGCCGCCGAGATCATCGCCCACCGGCGCGGCGGCAGCTGCCTGCCGCTCAACGCCGGGGACGGCCCGATCCACCACGAGGCGCCGGCCACCCCCGAGGAGCCCCGGGCACGACGCACGCACCGGACGCACGCCGCCTGAGGCCGGCGGTCAGTCGCTCAGCGCCAGCTTCACGCCGAAGCCCACCACCACCGCGCCGGTCACCCGGTCCATCAGCCTCCGGGCGGCCGGGCGACGCAACCAGCCGCGCAGCGCCTGGGCGAAGCCGACCAGGACGGCCGACCACAGCACGCCCTCCACCACGTGGACGCAGGTGAGCGCCACCCCGGCGGCGAAGTGCGGGGCCCCGGCGGGGATGAACTGCGGCAGCACGGCCACGTAGAACACCCCGACCTTGGGGTTCAGCAGATTGGTCAGCGTGCCGCGCCGCCAGCCGTACCCGAAGCCGCCCTCGACCGGCTCCTCCTCGGCCGCCGTCTCCCCGCCCCGGCTGCGCAGCATGCCGACGCCCATCCACACCAGGTACGCGGCCCCGCCCCAGCGCAGCACCTCGTACGCCACCTGCGAGGCGGTCAGCAGCGCCGTCACCCCGGCCGAGGTCAGCGTCCCCCAGACCAGCGTCCCGGTCTGGATCCCCAGCACCACCCCCCACGCCTGACGCCGCCGCCCGAGCGCGGACGTGCGCAGCACCAGCGCGGTGTCGAGCCCGGGTGTGAGCGTGAGCAGCCCCACGACGAGGGCGAAGGACCACAGAGCCGTTGTCATCTCCATGGGCCTCGATGCTCTCACAGGCCCGATGGGGCCCTCGGGTCAACCTCCCGGAGCGAAGCGGGCCTGCGATATACGGGAGCAAGTCTGGCCGATACCGCAGGCCCGCAGGGGCCGCTCAGGTGACGTTGAGGCGGGCTGCCAGGCGCAGGAGGCCGGGGCTGAGGCGGGAGAGGAAGCGGGCGGCCTTGGCCTCGGGGGTGACGGGGACGACCGGCTTGCCGGTGCGGACGGCGGTGAGGATGGCGGTGGCGACCTTCTCCGGGGGGAAGCCGCGGCGGGCGTAGAGCCTGGCGGCGCGGGCCTGCTTGGCGGCCTGCTGGTCGGCGGTGGTCGCGGAGAAGGTGGAGGTGCGGGTGATGTTGGTGTTGACGATGCCCGGGCAGATGGTGGAGACGCCGATGCCGTGCCCGGCGAGTTCGGCGCGCAGGCAGTCCGAGAGCATGAACACCGCGGCCTTGCTGGTCGCGTACGCGGTGAGCGCCTTGGACGGCAGGTAGGCCGCGGCCGAGGAGACGTTGACCAGGTGGCCGCCGCGGCCGCGGTCGGCCATCAGCGTGCCGAAGGCGCGGCAGCCGTGGATGACGCCCCAGAGGTTGACGTCCAGGACGCGCTGCCACTCCTTCTCGGTGGTCTGCAGGAACGTCCCGGAGTGGCCGATGCCGGCGTTGTTGACCACCACGTCGGGCACCCCGTGCTCCTCCGCGACCGCCTGGGCGAAGGCGTCCACCGCCGCGCCGTCGGCGACGTCCACCCGGTAGGCGTGTGCCTGCGGGCCGAGCAGCGAGGCGAGTTCGGCGGTGCGCTCGGCGGCGGCGAGGTCGAGGTCGCAGACCACGACGCGGGCGCCGTCCTCGGCGAAGGCGAGCGCGGTGGCCCGGCCGATGCCGCTGCCGCCGCCGGTGACGACGACCAGCCGGCCGTCGCCCTGCTCCCGGGCCGGCTCGGCGGCCCCGGTCTCGATGCGGGTGGTGAACTCGCGGACCATCTCGGCCACGGTGGCTCCCTTCTCCAGCAGCGCCGACCAGTGGCCGGCGTGCAGCGTCCGTCGGGTCAGCTCGGGCACCCAGCGCTCCAGCCCCTCGGAGAGGAACGGGGCGACGTAGCGGTCCCGGGTGAGGGTGATCAGCTGGACCGGCACCTGCGTCGGCCGCTCGCGCGGACTGCGCAGCGTGGGGCGGAAGTTGGCCCGGTACAGCTCGATGCCGCGGACGGCGTCGCGGCGCAGGCCGGGCTGCGGGTGGTCGGGCCGCGGGGTGACCTGCTCCAGGTCGCGCAGCACCCGCGGCCAGGCCCGGGCCAGGCCCAGGCGCCACACGCCGGGGGCGAGGAAGGGCAGGTGGAAGGCCGTGATGTACCAGGAGTGCAGGCCCTGGTGGAGGAGTTGGCGCAGGTGGCGCGGGGTGGGCCGGCGCATCCGGTGGCGCAGCCAGTAGCCCATGTGGTCCAGGCAGGGGCCGGACATGGTGGTGTACGAGGCGATCCGCCGCTCGGAGCCGGGCTCGGTGACGGCCTCCCAGGACTGCAGCGAGCCCCAGTCGTGGGCGACCACGTGCACCGGGCGGTCGGGGCTGACGGCGTCGGCGACCGCGAACAGGTCGGCGGCCAGGTGCTGCAGCCGGTAGCCGTCCCGGGTGGCGGGTACTCCGGACTCGCCGGCGCCGCGCACGTCGTAGCGGACCACGTGGTGGTCGCGGGCGAGGTCGGCGGCGACGTCGTCCCAGACCGCGTGGGTGTCCGGGTAGCCGTGCACCAGGAGGACGGTGGGGGCGGCCGGGTCGCCCTCTTCGAAGACGGCGAGCGGGAGGCCGTCGGAGCGCACGGTGCGGCGGCGCACGGGCGGGGCGGCCGGCGCCTTCGGGGCAGCTGCGGCCTTCGGGGCGTCTGCGGCGGGGGTGGTCATCGGGCGGCCTCCAGGGCAACGTCGTGGGCGGCGCCCGCCGTCCAGCGGCGGACGTGCGGCAGGTCGTCGTCGAGCCAGTGGGCGTCGTCCTCGGTGACCACCAGCAGTTCCTCGAACTTGATGCCCACGCCGCGGAAGCCGATGTGCGGCTCGACCGCCCACAGGCCCGGGGTGGGCGCGTGCCGGGACGACCGGCCGTCCGCCCAGAGCGGTGAACGGCCTTGCAGGCGCTCGGAGATGAGCTCGCGCCCGAGGGTCTGCAGGGTGCGCACGCCGAAGCCGAAGACGTTGACCCCGGCCGGGCCGCGCACGGTGGTGCGGGTGACCTGATGGCCGATCACCCGGCCCGGGTAGACCTGGTGGCGGTTGTCGTAGCCGTGCGCGGCGATCTGCGCGTCCACGGCCGCGTACACCTCGTCGAGCGGACGGCGGGCGCGCACCTCGGCGAGGATCAGCTCGCGGTACACCTGGAGGTCGGCGGCCAGGCGGTCCCAGACCCGGTTCTCACCGACCTTGCCGCCGTAGCCGATGTCGGCGGTGTAGCCGTCGACGATGGGCGCGCAGTCCAGGACGTACGGCATGCCCTCCTCCAGGCGGCGGTTGCCGGCGAAGAACTGGAGCGGGGTGTGGAAGTGCCGGAAGGCCGTGCGGTCGCCGAACCAGGCGAACGGGACGTGGAAGAAGTCCTGCACCCCGGCGGCGACCAGGCGGCGTCGCAGTTCGGAGGTGGCCTGGCGCTCGGTGACGCCCGGCTCGATCCAGGCGGCGACCTGTTCGGCGCAGTCGTAGGCGAGTTGCTGGGTCTCGCGGAAGCGGGCGAGGTCGCGCTCGTCGTAGGGGAAGGTCGGGGGGTTCGCCATCGGGGCTCCTTCTACAGGTCGAGCACGCTACAGGTCGAGCACCAGGGTCTCGCCCTCGGCGGCCCGGGAGACGCAGGGCAGCACGGCGCCGGCGGCACGCTGCTCGGGGGTGAGCCGGCGGTCCCGGTGCTCGGGCGCACCGGCCAGCAGGCGGACCTCGCAGGTGCCGCAGAAGCCCTGGTGGCAGGAGTACGGGAGGTCGGGGCGGGCTTCGCGCAGCACGTCCAGGGCGGAGCGGTCGGCGGGGACCTCCAGCGCCGGGCCGTCGACGCCCAGCCGCAGGGCGAAGGGCTCGCCGCCGATGATCGGGGCGGCGCCGAAGCGCTCGAAGTGCAGGGCGGTGGAGGGGGATTCGTCCAGGGCGCGCTGCACGGCGGTGAGCATCGGGGCCGGGCCGCAGCAGTAGACGGCGGCGCCGTGCGGGGCGTGGGCGAGCAGGTCGGCGCCGGTCGGCACGCCGTGCTCGTCGTCGGTGCGCAGCACCACCCGGCGCGGGTCGAGGGCGCGCAGCTCGTCCGCGTACGGGAGGGTGTCGGCGCTGCGGCCGACGTGCACCAGGCGCCAGTCCAGGCCGTGCCGCTGCGCCTCGCGGGCCATCGGGAGCAGCGGGGTGATGCCGATGCCGCCGGCGAGCAGCAGGACGGCGGGCTCGGCGCAGAAGGCGAAGCCGTTGCGCGGGCGGCGGGCGGTGAGGCGGCTGCCGGGGTGCAGGGTGTCGTGGATCTCGACGGAGCCGCCGCCGCCCTCGGGCAGTCGCCGTATGGCGATCCGGTAGGCGGCGCGGTCGGCGGGGTCGCCGCAGAGCGAGTAGTGGCGTTCGCGGCCGGAGGGCAGGACGAGGCGCAGGTGGGCGCCGGGCTGCCAGTCGGGGAGCGGGCCGCCGGAGGGGTCGGCGAGTCGCAATTCGACGACGTCGGAGGCGAGTTGGCGGCGGGCGGCGACGACCAGCTGGAGCGGCGGGGTGGGGCGGCTGAGCGGGCGGCGGGGGTTGCGGCGCAGCAGGGGGCTGCCGAGGGCTGGGGTGTAGCGGTCGCCGAAGGCGGTGAGCCGGCGCATGAACGCGTCGGCGCGGGGGCGGCCGTAGAGGTCGGGGGGCGGGTTGAGCAGGTCCATCCGGCGGTCCTTGGCGTCTGGGAGGGGGCGCGGGCGGCGGGTGACAGGTTTCAGAGTTCAGATTTCAGATAACAGATAACGTTTTCTGTTATCTGTTATCTGAAATCTGTCGCCTGAACTCTGTCAGTGGCCCCCTGCCGCCGCGCGGGCGGCCGGGGAGGCGGCGAGGTAGCCGAGGGCCTGGCTGGAGGAGCCCTCCTGGGTGGGGTGGTAGCCGGGCCGCAGGTAGCGCAGGCCGGAGCGGATCGACCGGAGCGGATCGGGCAGCAGGCCGCGCTTGGCGATCTTGCCGGCCTCGCGCCAGGTGGGCTTGAGCCGTCCGCCGAGGGTGGGGTCGGCGGCGAGCAGGAAGCGGGCGCCGCGCACCCAGAGGTGGACGAGCAGCGGCCCGGAGACCGCCATGCCGCGGACCCGGCGCAGGTAGCCGGGGTCGAGGTGGACCATCAGGTCGAAGGCGACACTGCGGTGTTCGACCTCCTCGGCGCCGTGCCAGCGCAGCAGGTCGAGCATCGTCGGGTCGGCCTTGGCGCGGTCCAGGCCAGGGGAGTTGAGCGCCCAGTTGCCGAGGAAGGCGGTGAAGTGCTCGATCGCCGCCACGAAGGCGACCCGCTCGATGAGGTTCTCGCGTCGCCGCGCGGGGCTGAGCCCGGGCTTGTCACCGAGGACGCGCTGGAACAGCCAGGCGATCTGCCGGACGTACGGACGCGGGTCGAGCCCCTGGCCGAGCAGGTGGTCGAGGACCTCCTGGTGCGCCTCGGCGTGGATGGCCTCCTGGCCGATGAACCCGAGGACCTCCTCGCGCAGTTGCTCGTCGCGGATGAGCGGCAGCGCCTCCTTGAAGACCTTGACGAACCAGCGCTCGCCCTCGGGCAGCAGCAGGTGCAGCACGTTGATGACGTGGGTGGCCATCGGCTCGTCAGGAATCCAGTGCAGCGGCAGCCGGTCCCAGTCGAAGCGGACGTCCCGGGGTTCGAGGACGAGGCTGTCGTGGACGCGCGCGGCGGGGACGGCAAGGGCGGGTACGGGGGTTGAGCGGGGCACGGCAGGCCCTCCTGACCTCGGGGCGGCGGCTCGACTCAGGGAAACGTACTCGCGGGTAGCGGCCGGGACAAGGGGTTCGGCGACTCCTATCGACATCGAGTCTAATAAGTGACGCACTCCGGGGCCGTCACCGGAAACGCTTGCGAACGGACGCGCCCGTGAACGAACACGCCTACGAACCGTCATGTCTGTGAACCAACACGCCCGCGGACAAACACGCGAGCCCCGCCCGGTCACACGGATGCCGCGGGGGCCACCGGGGGGGCCCGCCCGCAGCCCGCCCACCCCCGCCGCAGCCGCGCCCCCCCGGGCCCCCGCCGGTGGGTTGTAGTGCCGCGGTCCGGGCCCTGCGCCCCACCGCGCGCTGCGGTACCTGATACGGCCGTAGTCGGAGATTCAAGGAGTCATCCATGCCGCGTCCCACCAAGGGTGCCCGCCTCGGCGGCGGCCCGCACCACGAGCCGCTGCTGCTCGCCGGTCTGTGCCGGGAGCTGTTCCAGTACGGCCGCATCACCACGACCGAGGCCAAGGCCCGTCGGATGCGCCCGCTGGCGGAGAAGCTGATCACCAAGGCGAAGAAGGGCGACATCCACAACCGTCGCCTGGTGCGCAAGACGATCACCGACATCGCCGTGCTGCACACCCTCTTCACCGAGATCGCGCCGCGCTACGAGAACCGCCCGGGTGGTTACACCCGTATCACCAAGATCGGTCCCCGTCGTGGCGACAACGCCCCGATGGCCGTGATCGAGCTGGTCGAGGCGCTGACCGTCGCGCAGACCGCCGTCGGCGAGGCCGAGGGCGCCACCAAGCGCGCCGTCAAGGAGGCCGACGCCAAGGTCGAGGCCAAGGCCGACGAGGCCGTCGAGGCCGAGCAGGCCTGACACCGCTAGGTGTGGTCGCGGGGGGGGGGGGCCCCCCCGGCCCATGAGGCGTACCGACGATATGACGGGCTGGCCCTTGTGGAGCGGGGTCAGGCGGAGAGCGGTTCGGGCTGCTCACCGCGGCGGACGGGGGCGGAGTGGGCCGAGTGCGCCCGGCCGAGCGGGACGGGGAGGCCCTGCTCGGTATGGTCGAGGTGCTCGTACTCGCCCCACTGCGGGGCGCGCAACTGGTCGGAGCCGCCGTACGGCTCCAGGTAGGGGCGCCAGCGCGGGTCCTTGATGCCGGTGCCGATGATCCGCCAGGCGAGGCCGCTGGGCGGGGCCGGTGGGCGCTTCATCCGCCAGCCGAGTTCGGTGAGGTGGCGGTCGGCCTTGGTGTGGTTGCAGCGGCGGCAGGCCGCCACCACGTTGTCCCACCGGTGCTGGCCGCCCCGGCTGCGCGGGATGACGTGGTCGACGCTGGTGGCGGCGGCCCCGCAGTAGACGCAGCGGCCGTGGTCACGGGCGAACAGCGCCCGGCGGGTGAGCGGGACGGGCCCGCAGAACGGGACCCGGACGAAGCGGGTCAGGCGGACGACGGACGGCGCCGGAAGGGCGCTGGTGGCGCTGTGCAGAGTGACTTCCGAGTCCTCCAGGCTGACCGCCTTGTGGTTGAGGACCAGGATGAGTGCGCGGCGCATCGATACGACGCCGAGTGGCTCGTAGGACGCGTTGAGGACCAGGACATGCGGCACGGATGCCTCCTTGGACGCCTGCGGCGCGTGGCTCGCGCCGGGACGAGCGGTTGGATCGCACAACTGGTGCGCGATCTCCCCCAGTGTCGCCTTACGCCTTTGTACGGCGCCACCACTCCTGTGTAACGGACCTGGTGTGAACTTCGGGTGTGGCTTCTGTCATAGCCGGTATGCCCTGGGGAAGGTCGGGTTGCACCCGGGTGCCCTCGGGGTGCCGCCCGTGGCCCTCCCGGGGGAGCGCTCGGCCGGTCGGAGCAGCGGCCGACCCCGTCGTCCGGGGGAGCGCACCGGTGCGCTGACGGGGCGTTCGCGTTGCTCCGTACGCCCTTCGGCGTGTCCGGTCGGGTGTTCGGCGCCGGTTAGGCTGAGGCGGACGGTCCGCGGGCCGCGTGCCGCGGCGCGGGCCCGCCACGCCCCCTTGCAGGAAGGCCCGCACGTGTTCCGCTCCGGCGCCACCGGTATCGCCGACGCGTCCTCGACGCTCTCCACTCCGACACCGGCGCCCAGCCCGACCGCGCCGCAGCTGCCGCAGCTGGACCTGAGAATCCCGACCAGCGCGCAGGAGGTCAGCGACACCACCAAGCAGGCCGCCAGCTGGTTCGACACGCACTGGCAGGGCTGGCTGGCCGGCGGGGTGCGGATCGTCTTCATCGTGCTGCTGGCACTGGTGCTGCGCGCCGTGGTGCGCAAGCTGATCACCCAGCTGATCACACGGATGGCGCGCTCGCACGACCACCACGAGGAGAGCCGGCTCGGCGGGCTGCTGGCCAACACCGGGGTGGTGAACCCGGAGCGGCGCCAGCAGCGGTCGGAGGCGATCGGCTCGGTGCTGCGCAGCGTGGCGTCGTTCTCCATCCTGGGCACGGCCGCGCTGATGGTGCTGTCCGCACTGGGCGTGAACCTGGCGCCGCTGCTGGCCAGCGCCGGTGTGGCCGGTGTGGCGATCGGTTTCGGCGCCCGCAACCTGGTGACGGACTTCCTCTCCGGGGTCTTCATGATCATGGAGGACCAGTACGGCGTCGGCGACGAGATCGACACCGGGGTGGCCGCCGGCACGGTGCTGGAGGTCGGCCTGCGGGTGACCAAGCTGCGCGGGGCCAACGGCGAGATCTGGTACATCCGCAACGGCGAGGTGAAGCGGATCGCCAACATGAGCCAGGGCTGGTCGACCGCCTCGGTGGACGTGCAGGTCGGGTACAAGGAGGACCTGCTGCGGGTCGAGGACCTGATCCAGGAGACGGCCGAGGCGCTGTCCAAGGAGTCGCCGTACGACGAGCTGGTCTGGGCACCGGTGTCGATCCTGGGCGTGGAGTCGGTCGCGGCGGACTCGGTGATGGTGCGGATCGAGGCGCGGACCGCGCCGGGCAAGGCGCCGGCGGTGTCCCGGGCGCTGCGCCAGCGCCTGAAGACGGCCTTCGACCAGGCCGGGATCAAGGTCAAGGAGGAGGCCGCGCCGGTGGCCACCACGGCGACGGCGGCCCCGGCCACCGGGGTGGTGATCTCCCCCGCGACCGAGTCGGCGCCGCCGTCCGCGCTGTCCGACCCGACCTCGCCCCGGTACCGGG